>NZ_JADPKQ010000133.1:0-711 GCF_023074015.1 Bradyrhizobium sp. 142 | reverse complement strand
CTCGACCCGCATCGCCTGATGACCTTAAAGCTAGACTTAAGGTCACACGCTTCGCGAAATACCCCGCGTCAGACAAGACGGCGCTCGTCGGATGCGTACCGTTATGCGCTAGAGACAACTCGTGCAATTGCGGTCTGTCCCTTCCATTCTGATGTAACCATCCGCATCGGTGATGATGCGGCCGAAAGCCATGCCTTCGAACGCGCCAAAAAGATCGTTAAAAGCGACGGTACGAATTGGGGTCCAAAGGCGCTCAACGAAGAGATTGGTCGGCAACTCAGCGAAGCGGCAGATGGTGAATGCCCCCGCTGCGCATCGCATTGAAGCGATGCAACGGTGCAGTGCGCTTAGGCTTGCGCACGAGATCAGCCGCGCTAGTGCGGCTCGCGATTGTCGGCTATCTCGCGCGCCGCCAGATTTAATTCCAGCTCTCTGAGGTGTTCGATCAACTGCTCTACGATCTCCTCGCAATCGGATGGCGTCAGGAAATGCACGCCGCGCAATGTCAGTTGGTTCTGCAGGATGATTGCCATCATGGCTTTAACGCTCATCTGCGGGAGGCGAATACACGATCTGAAATAACGCACCAGTGAGGTGATCTGATCGGCATAGGGGGCGACCTTGTGGGTCGCTCCCCTGCCACACCACCCGGCATGCGGGTCCGCACCGGGCGGTTCGAGAAGTTGAGGTCATGAGAGCCGGGGCAGTCCC
>NZ_JADPKQ010000524.1:0-42997 GCF_023074015.1 Bradyrhizobium sp. 142 | reverse complement strand
CCGTTTGGCCAACGCGATCGCCAGAACCCTGCCGCGATGCCCGTGTTGCGGCCAAAGCAAAATGCGACCGCGCCGAAATTTGTGACGCAGTAGAACTAGTGCATGATCCGGAAAAGTGTGCAGCGGTTTTCCGGCAAGACGATGCGCCAACAAATATCTTAAGTCGTGACCGATCGCGCTTTAGGCCGGAACGGCTTCCGCGATCTCATCGTCGAACTCGTCCTCGAGCGGTGCAAGCACCGAGAGCGGCTTGGTCGACAGCGTGATCGGCTTGCGGCCCCCCGACAGCGATGGCGTCGATTTCGCCGCGGCCCCGCGCGACAGCGCGTAGAGCGTCGAGCCGACGCGGCCGCCGCTGTCGATCAGATCGCGCTCGGTGCAGCTTGCTGCGATCGCGACGGCCAGCGAGTGCAGATGGCTGCGGCGATAGCAAAACAGCGCCAGCATGGCGCGGACGTCGGGGGCAACTGTCTCAACCAGCCTCGGCAGGCCGCCTTCATTGGCGCGATACATCTCGCCAAGGAGTTCGTCGCGGACCGGGCAGAAATCGCTTTCATAGGCGTCGCGGCTTGAAAACATTGCATTCTCCTCGATGCCGAAGATGCCGCGCAATTCTCTAATGAAAGGTTAACCACGCCGCCCGGTAGTCACCCGGGGCCCTTGCGCCCTGGCCGCGAATCAGCCGGCTCGGGGCGCCTTCTCTGGCAGCCATCCTTCTAGACGCCCGGCCTTGGCGGGCCGTCAGGATGAGGTCTTGACCCGCGGCGAGATCTTCGACCCTCATGGTGAGGAGCGCCGCCTCCGGCGCGTCTAGCGGACGATGCTTCGCATCGCCGCGAGAACCACGAGGCGAGCGCGCAGCCAAGCGCGGCGGTCAGTTCGCAGCCATGAAAATGGAGAGGCCGAACCCGGTGAGATGGTGCAGCGCCTGGTCAACGCCGATCAGGGTCCAGAACCAGGGATGCTCCTGGTTGACGCCGAAATTGGCCGAGACCAGACCTTTGGCCCGGTCGATCGTGATGTGAATCACGAAATCGATCACCGCCACGAACCAGAATCTCGGCGCGACGATCAGGATCAGCGGCAGCGCAACTGCAAAGTGAATCAGGCAGTGCACAAGCAGCGGCAGGGCCCAGCCGTGCTTCTGGTCCTTGCCGTGCGCCATCCAGGCAGTTTGCAGCACGAAATCGGCGATGATGTGCTTGAAGCTGAGCAGCAACATCCAGCCAATGAGCGCTTCAACGGGAATCGCCGATGACAGGGGTGGAAACGACAAGCTGACGCCCTCATTGACGTGACAAGAAAAATTGGAGCGTTCAGCGCAACTTCTTCTTGGACCGGTCAAATCGCCGGGACCTGTGATTTATGACATCTCCCGCGGCGGAATGCAGCCGGGGGAACCGGAAAATCGCCAACTGTGGCTAAACGGCGATAGGACGACCAATCGCCACGGTGCGTCAAGTAAGGTTACCCTCGGCTCGAAATTTGCATTCCCTCCCAGGCGCGCTATCATCTCCAGGTAGAGGATTATCGTCCTTTTTTCAGACGCTTACGAATATTTGAGCGCATGGATCGGCAAACCGGCGGCGCTCGCTCATCAGGATTAGGCCAGAGTGCTGCCATGAGTACTGAAGGCCCGACATTATCGACCGAGCAGCCGACGCGGCGCCCCAAGGTCATCAAGACCAATCAGCAACAAGTCTTGCTATACGTCGTGCTGACCCTGCTGCTGTCGCTTGCCACCGTCTGGGCCGGCCGCACGCTGGTGCATAGTTCAGAGACGCTGACCTTTGCCGTCGGCGCCCCCAACAGCGACGAAGCGCTGTTCGCGGCCAAGCTCGCCACCGTCTTGAAGAACAACGCCTCGCGATTCCGGATCAAGCTCGTCAACAACCCTGACAATGCCAAGGCGGTCGCCCAGTTCGACCGCAAGCAGGCCGACCTCGCCATCCTGCGCACGGATGCCAAGGTGCCGCCGCGGGCGCGCACGCTGGCGATCCTGGAGCACGACCTCGTGCTCCTGCTCGGTCCCGGCAACAAGAAGATCAAATCGCTTGCCGAACTGAAGAAGAAGAAAGTCGCGGTCCTCGCCGAGAACGAATCCTCGCTCGCCTTCGTGCGCAGCATTCTCGACAATCCTGACGGGCCCGATGCCGCAAAGATCCAGATGGCGCCGCAGGGCGCAACGCTCGATAAGCTGTTTGCGCCGTCGAGCGGCTTTGGCGCGGTGGTCGGCATCGTCCACGCCTCCAGAGCGGTGCGGGACAAGGCTTATCAACAGGCCGCCAGGCGCGGCGGCTTCACGCTGAATGCCATCGACGAAGCCAAGGCGCTGGCACGCAAATTCCCCGGCATTTCCGCCGAGACACTGACTGCGGGCACGCTGTCTGCATCACCTGAGATCCCCGACGACGATCTCGACACGATCGGGCTCGAATGGCTCCTGGTCGCGCAATCCAAGATGTCCCTGACAACAGCCGGAGAACTCGCGCGCATCGTCTACGAGAACAAGTCCGAGCTCGGGCTCGACAGCGGCTTTGCCACTAGGATCGAGCCGGCCTCGGTCGAGAAGGACGCCTATGTAATGGCGCATCAGGGGGCCGCCGACTACATCAACGACGACACCAAGTCGTTCATGGATAAATATAGCGACCTGATGTATCTCAGCGCCGCAGCGCTCAGCGTCATCGGCTCGATCTTCGCCGCGATCTACGCCAAGATCACCAGGATCGCGCCGGAGAAGGCCAGCGAGCTCTCCACCGCCATCCTCGACATCGGCGAACGCATCGAGCACGCCCACTCGCTGGATCAGCTCGAACGTCTCCAGGACGAGCTCGAAGGCATCTTGCGCGGCGCCGTCATCGGCTTGCGCGACGGCACGATCAGTACCGACGGGCTCGACACCTTCAAGCTCGGCTACGAGTTCGTCCGCGATGAGATCGGGATGCGCCGCGACTACCTCAAACGCCATGCCAGCGAGGCCGAAAAGGCCGCCTCTCCCTCGCACGACGACACCAACGTCGTGGTGGTGAAGACCGCTCAGAGTGCCTGACCTATCGTCTGCAGAGCTTGGGCCTGGGCCAGCGGCCTTTCTGGTGGGATCGCCGCCCGGAACTCAGGAACCGTGCCGACGACTTGCAACCGTTGGCTCACGGCACAACCGGAGAACGCACCATGCGTATGCTCCTTCTTATCCTCCTCACGGGAATGCTGGTTGCGGTCGGTTACTTCGCCTATTCCGCCATGACAGTCGAGGGCGAGCCGATTCCGACGCAAGGGTATGTGGCTCTGGCCCTCGGCGCAGGGCTTCTCCGTGATCGTCGGCGTCGGGCTCATGGTGCTGCTGTTCTTCAGCAGCCGCCGCGGCTACGACGAGCCGCCACATTTCAAGTGACGGTTCAGCCCAGCGCCGCCACAGCCGCCTCACCAAGCGTCCGTGCCCTGATCCTGGCAATGGCACGCTTCAGCGCCACCTGCTGGCGGTCCGGCTCGGCTGCGGCGCGCGCCTCAGTCATCGCGCCGGCGAGGTCGGCTAGCGGCAGCGCACCATCGAAGGTCGGCTTCGCCAGACCGTCGATGATGGCGTGCCAGTCGGCGAGTCCGTGGCGGTAGGGATCGCCATGGCCGGTGATCATGTTGGCGCTGTCGATGATCGCCGGCACTGCCTGCGGCTGCTTGACCAGCGCGCGCGAAATCATGTGCAGCCAGCGTTCGACCCAGGCCCGCTCCTCGGCATAGCGAATCGAGAACAACCGCCAGCGTTTGAGGGCGGCCTCCAGCTTCAGACGCCGGATTCCGATCCAGCTCGCGTTCGAAAAACGGATCGAGATCCGCCGGTGGCGCCATCCGATCATGTCGAGCGCGTCGAGCATCGGCTCGCCGGCAATCGCCGGCAGCGCGCCGATCAGCTCGTCAATGCGGAACTTCCTGACCTCGACCGATGGCGGCCGGCCATTGGCAAGCTCCATCAACTTAAACTGCGCGATCCGGATCGGATCCTCATAGGCCATCCGCATCGCCATCAGGCGTGCGATGTCGCACAGCGTGCGACCGTCGTTACCGAGGCGGCCGACGAAACGGCAGACCCGGTCGACATAGAGCTGGGCATAGCTCGTGCCCTGATATTCGGTGAGCAGATGAATGCCGTCGCTGACGGCGAGCGCCGCGGCTTCGGGCAGCCCCTCGGGCAGGAATGGCGGCGTGTCGTGCTCTTCTCCGATGATGTCCTCGAAGAGGTAACGGAGCGAAGCCAGGATGCCGTCGTCGTTGGACACGCGATCAATTCCCTCAAGCAACGCGAGGCCTCAAACCGGCTTCGGTCCTGTCGTCGCCATCGCCGCGCTCTGCTGCGCCAGCCGCTGCTCCAGCGTGTTGAGGTTCTGGAACAGGCGCGCGCTTGCAAGCCGCAGGAAGTAGAAGCCGAAGGCCGGGTTCTGCACGTAGAGTTCCTCGACCTTGTTATAGCCGACGCTGAGGACGATTCCGGGCTCGACGCATTCGAGCGTCTGGGTCCGGGTGTTCGACGGCGAAAGCATGCCGAGCTCGCCGACGATGGCGCCGACCGGCAGCTCGATTCCGGATTCGACCAGGCGGAAGCGGCCGCTGACGATATAGGCCATGTCCTCGGCCTTCTCGTCTTTGTAGAACAGCACCTCGCCGGCCTTGCATTTGCGCTCGATCATGAATGGCTTCAGCCAGTCCATCGAGAGGTCGGAATTGACCGACTTGCGGACGTCGCGCACGAGTTGGAGCATCTGATGCAGGCGATAGCCGTTGAGCGCGAGCACCACGGTCTGCACGCCAATCACCAGATAATTATGCGCGGGGATGGCGGTCGCGATCAGGACGAGATTGGTGAGAATGCCGAACACGCGCAGCGGGATCATCGTCCGCATGGTCGTGGTGGCCACCACGAATACCGAGGCGAACAGGGCGCCGGCGGTTCCTGCGTGCTCTGCGATATGTGACGTATCCATCGGGCCAACAACCTTGAATGAACAGAGCGGGCTCGCCGGGGCGAGAAGGCCCGACATCGCGGCCGCGCATCCCATATATGGGAAAACCGCGCGGCTTGTCTGTGATTTGGCTCATTGGATGCGCGGATTCCGCCCCTCATGGCGGTCCGGCACGGCAGCCCACCGCGCGTCGTTGACGGCCTCGGCCCGGGCAGGCACTTTGGCATCGACATCCCAGCCGGGACCTCAAACGCCACCCAAAGACCGGGCCGCCTTCGCGCATGTCCAAGCCTCTGATCTCCGCTCTGGCCCAGTTCGTGGCCGCCACGGCCGGCCGCAACATGACCAAGGCGGCCTATCTGGCCGTGACCGTCGGCGTCGCGACCATGGTCCTGTTGACGGTCAACCCGGCCTATGAGGTAGCGCACCGCTGGGTCGATGCCGTGCTCTGGGCCTGCCTGGCCTATTTCGTGTTCGAATGGCTGGTCCGGCTACGCCACATGGCGCGCCACCGACGGCTTTCGCTCTACCTGTCTTCATCCGCAGGCCTGATCGATGCGGTCGGGGCGCTCGCCGTGCCGGTGGCGCTGACCGTCGGCATCGAGCCGAGGACGGCCTGGCTGCTCAGCGTGCTCTGGGTCTTGAAAGTGGTGCCCGGCATTCCCGGCTTGCGGCAGCTTCGCCGGGTCCTCGTGCTGGAATCGGGCCCGCTGCTCAGCGTGCTCGTGATCTTCCTGATGGTGGTCTTCCTCGCCTCCGTCGCCGAATATTTTCTGGAGCGGGACGTGCAGCCGCAGACCTTCGGCAGCGTACCGGCCGCGCTGTGGTGGGCGGTGGTAACCTTGACCACGACCGGCTATGGCGACGCGGTGCCGGTGACCCCGCTCGGACGCATGGTGGCGGCGCTGGTGATGATCTCCGGCCTCGGCGTGTTCGGACTGTGGACCGGCATTCTGGCGACCGGTTTTGCCGCAGAGACCCGGCGCGACAATTTCCTGAAGACGTGGGAATCCGTCAGCAAGGTGCCGTTCTTCGCCGCGCTCGGCCCGGCTGCGATCGCTGACGTCACGCACATGCTGCGGACCATGGAGCTACCCGCCCGCACCATGATCATCCGCAAGGGCACGCAGGGCGACTGCATGTATTTCATCGCTGCCGGCGAGGTCGAGGTCGACCTGCCCGGCAAAAAGGTGCAGCTCGGCGAAGGCGCGTTCTTCGGCGAGATGGCGCTGCTCGGCAACAACATGCGCGGTGCCAACGTCTCGACCACGAAGGTGTCGCGGCTGCTGGTGCTCGACCTCGTCGACTTTCGCGTGCTGATGGCGCGGCACCCCGATCTTGCCAACACCATCGACGCGGAAGCCAGGCGCCGCACGCTCGAAAACAGCTAAATGGAGACAAGAATGTCGGATACAGCCGACGCGGCCTCTGGTCCCGTGCTCGAAATTGGCGGCGCCTGCGCCACCATCCGCCTCAACCGTCCCAAGCATCTCAACCGGCTGCAGGCGGAGGACCTCGGGGAGCTGACGAAACTGTTCGACCGGGTCGAGGCGGATCCGGCGATCCGCGTGCTGGTGCTGACCGGAACGGGACGCGCCTTCTCCGCTGGCTATGACCTCAACTCGGTGGCCGAGCGCGCGGTGAGCGCCAGCGAGCAGCAGAGCGCAGGCTCGGCGTTCGAGGTGGTCGCCAACCGGCTCGAGGATCTCGGCGTGCCGACGATCTGCCGGCTCAATGGCGGCGTCTATGGCGGTTCGACCGACTTGGCTCTCGCCTGCGATTTCCGCATCGGCGTCGACAGCGCTGAGATGTTCATGCCGGCGGCGCGGCTCGGACTGCACTATTACAGCAGCGGCATCAAACGCTACGTGACGCGGCTCGGCGTCGACAACGCGAAAAAATTGTTCCTGACGGCGCAAAAGATCAGCGCGCCAGAGATGCTGCGGATCGGCTATCTCACCGCCATGGTGCCGGAGGCAGCTCTCGACGAGGAAGTCGACAAGCTCGCGACGATCCTGGCCGGCAATGCCCCTGCCGCGATGCGTGGCATGAAGCGCGCGATCAACGAATTCGCCCGCGGCGAGCTCGACGAGCAAGCTGCCGACCAGCGCCACCGCGACAGCATGCGTGGCGACGAGATCAAGGAAGGCATCAAGGCGTTCGCGGAGAAGCGGCCGCCAAAATTCTGATCACGCCCGCTTCGACCGCATCGCGCGCACCTGCGTGAGCTTCGGATCGCGGACGAGCGCCTGGTAGCGTTTGCTGTCGATGGCGTAGATCGCGACCCGGCCCTCGCTGTCGGCATGAACGCCCCAGCCAAAGCGCTTGCCCAGGCTCGACGCCCTCATGCACGCCTGCCCCCGCGAAAAAAACGTTTCACGGGCCGCACGCTCCTCCGCTTTCGTCGTCTTCACGTCGAGCTCGCGTCCGGGTGCAGACGTCGCGAAGATCACGTCGTCGGACGTATATTTGTAGGGTGCCTTGGCGATCATGCCGTATTGCAGGCAGGCCACCGTCGGCTTACCCGCGCGCAGCGGCGGCTCCTCGCCAGTACGCGCCGGACAATCTTCGGCAACCTGGATGAAGGTGTTGAAGCAGTTAGTCGTGTGCATCGGTTTCGTCATCTGCGACCTCGATCGGCTCATCCTCCAACAGCCGCGGCATGCTGCGCCGCCATCTCGTCATCCGCTGCATTGATGCGCTGGAATGCAGGCCGCGATGTCATGCGCTCGGCATAGCTTACGAAGACGTCTTTCTTCGGTACGATGCCGAACATCATGGTCCAGCTGAACGCGACGCCCCACAGAACATCCGCGGCCGTCATGCGTTCGCCGAGCAGGTACGGCCCCTTCGACAGTTGCGCCTCGAGCGCGCCAAGCATGGTGTCGTAATCGGCATAGGGCGATTGTGTGATCGGTGACGGCTCCCGCTGCATGAATTTGTCGATCAGCGCCGGTTCGAACGAGGCGCCGTAGTAGGCGATCCACCGCAGGTAGGGACCGCGCAGCGGATCGTTGAGTCCAGGCGTCAGGCCGGCCTGCGGAAACAGATCGGCAAGATAGATGGTGATCGCGACCTGCTCGGTCACGAGCTCCCCGCCGCGGCGGATCGCCGGCACCTTGCCGAGCGGATTGATGGCGAGATAAGCGGGCTGGCGCTGCTCGCCCGCCTTCATGTTGAGGACATGGAGATCGTAGGGCGCGCCCAACTCCTCCAGCAGCACCCGCGTGCCGGTGGCGCGGCTTTGCGGCGAGTAATACAGCGTGATGCGGTTTGGATCGGTCATGGCAGGTCTCCCATCTGGCGGGCTGGCGGTGGCGCATCTCTAGCGGACCATACCTGACATCCCCTGTCAGGTATGGTTTAAAGAACCATGCGTGCGAGCCGGATGCTGTCGATCCTTACCACCCTCCAGGCGCGGGGGCAGGTCACCGCGCCTGAACTCGCGGAGGCCTGCGACGTGTCGGTGCGCACGATCTATCGCGACATCGACGCACTCGCGGCGTCCGGCGTACCCGTCTACGCCGACCGCGGCGCGGAGGGCGGCTATCGGCTGCTCGACGGCTACCGGGTGCGGCTGAACGGGCTGTCGCAGAGTGAGGCGGAAGCGCTGTTCCTCGCGGCATTGCCAGGCCCGGCCGCGGCGCTCGGACTGGATGCGGCGATGCTCGCCGCGCAGAACAAGATGATGGCTGCGCTGCCCGCCCATTTGCGCCAGGATGCCGGCCGGATGCAGGAGCGTTTTCATCTGGATGCGCCGGGCTGGTTCGGCGAGACGGAAGAACCAAAGCATTTGCGCGCGATCGCCGGCGCGGCTTTACGCGGGACGCTGATCAAGATCCGCTACCAGAGCTGGCGATCGGAGAAGCAGCGCCAGGTCGCGCCGCTCGGGCTCGTGCTCAAGGGCGGCAGCTGGTATCTCGCAGGCGAGGTCGATGGCAGCGTGCGGACCTATCGCGTCGCGCGCGTGCTCGACTGCACGGTGTTGGACGATCGGTTCGATCGTCCAGTCGATTTCGATCTTGCCGCCTATTGGCAGGCAGCAACGCTCCGTCTCGAGGCCGAGATGCATCCCAATGTCGCAATCGTCCGGCTGTCACCGTTCGGCGTCAAGCTGCTCGATGCGCTGAGCCAGCCTTATGTCAAGGCGCGCATGCAGCTTGAAAAGACCGCCGACGCGGATGGCTGGCGCATTGCCAGAGTGCCGACTGGCAAGACGTCGTGGCACGCCGCAGCCGAATTGCTGCGGCTCGGCCCCGAGGCCGAAGTGCTGGAGCCTGCAGATCTCCGCGAGAAGATCGCGGAGCTGACGCAGGCGATGGCCGCGCGCTATCGCGCATGGTCGCAGACCGCGGATCCGGCGGCGCGGAAAGCCTCGCGGCGGCGCATTCTGCCGCAGCCCACGAAACAATCCTGAAACACGATTCTCCCCGGGCGGCTTGAACGCGTCTGCGCTCCGGCTCGACCGAGATGCAGGGACACAACAACGGCTCTGTGCCACACTGGAGAATGAAGATGTTTCGCAAGCTTGCACTTGGTCTGATCGCCGGCTCGCTCGGCGTTGCCGCTCTCGCCCCCACCGCCGCGTCGGCCCACGGTTTCCACCATCACTGGGGTCCAGGCTGGGGCTTTGGCGGCATCTACGTCAACACCGGCGTCAACAACTGCTACCAGGAGCGCGTCGTCCAGACCCGCCACGGCCTGCGCGTGCGCGTGGTGAACGTCTGCGCGTACGGGATCTACTGATATCAGGCGTCCACGACAAAGCCCCGATCGCTCCACGATCGGGGCTTTGCGCGCTGAACTCGCATTGACTAGCCGGGCTGTCGCTGCCGGCGAAACCAGGCCCAGATCTCGCGTGTGGTCGCGATGTAGCCACGGCCGCGATAGACGATCTCGCCGTCGACGATCTCGTTCAGCTTCGGCAGCGCGTGAAAAGGGATCGAGGGATAGGCGTGGTGCTCGACGTGATAGGGCATGTTCCACGCGAACCATTTGACGATCGCGCCGGTATAGGTGGTGCGGGTGTTCTGGAAGGCGCTGTGGGTGCGCTCGCAGCCGGTATGCTCGGCATAGAGATAGGGCCGCAGGAAGGATTGCCCGATGACCAGCGGGATGATCCAGACCCAGAGCAGCAGCGCTGACGAGAACCACAGCGAGAGCGCAAAGAGCGCAACATAGAATCCGGCATAGACGCGTGCCTCAGTCAGGATGACCGCACGCTTGTTCTCGGGAATCCAGGGCACGGTGACCTTGCCGCTGATGGCGTGGCCGAGCATCAGCCAGAGACGACCGGCAACTTGAAGCACACCGCTATAGGCGATCGCGAGCTGCGTGTCGGATGCCGGCTTGACGCCGACGATGAGCTCCGGGTCCTTGTCCGGATCCTGGGTGTAGCGGTGATGGTCCCAGTGGAACAGGCAATAATATTCGTAAGGCAACCCGATGATGAAGCCCGAGAGATAGCCGACGGCGAGATTGAGGCTACGGCTCTTGAACGCCGTCTTGTGCGCGGTCTCGTGCACCGCCATGAACAGGAAGGCGACGAAATAGCCCTGTACCGCCATCAGCGGCAGCGCCCAGAGCACGCCATAGCTCGAGGTAACCTTCCAGATCAGCGTCCCGATCAGCACGACCACGCCGTAATGGCACACGCTGCGGGCGGTGCCTTTGAGGTTTGAGCGAACCGATAATTCGCGCAGCATTGCCGGCGCCAGTGGCTTCAGGCGATGGCCGGTCTCCGAAACGGTCGCGTCACTCATGATGGGCCCTGCATGACTTGCCAAGGAGTTCTGCGATCTCGGCCTTGATGAAGGCGTGATCGCGCGGATTGTTGACGGGATTTCCGGCACGATGGCCATGCATGGACGGGATCGGGCGCAGCGCGGCGGATCTTGCATTGACGAGCCGGCCGAGCTCGTCCTCGTTGTCGCGCACGTCGAAATAGCGATCGGTCGCGCCCGGCATCAGCAGTATGTGCGCCTTGATCGCGCCGAGCGCTCGGTCGAAATCGCCGCCGAAAGCGGCGCAGCGGCTGATGTCTGCATTCTGCCAAATGTCGATCTGCGCCAGCAGATCGTTTGCATCGCGCCGCGCGAAGGTCGCGTCCCAGGAGCGGACGAGATAATCCTCGAGCGAGGTGAAGCCTGCTTCCCGCCAGACCTCGTCGCGATAAAAACCGTGCGACATCGCCCAGCCGGCATAGACACGCCCCATCGCGCGGAAGCCCGCGACTGGCTGTTCGATGAAACGGCCATCGCGGAAGGCGGGATCGGCTGTCAGTGCGGATTTGACGCCTTCGAGGAAGACGTGGTTGTAGGGCGCGCAGCGTGCGCTGCCGCAGACCACCGCCGCGCGCTCGACCATATCCGGATAGCAGGCCGCCCAGTGATAGGCCTGCATGCCGCCCATCGACCAGCCATAGACCAGCGCGAGCTTCGAGATACCGAGACGTTCGATGAGCAGACGGTGCTGGACGGCGACGGCATCATGGTAGGTCACTTTCGGAAACGCCGCGTTCGAATTAGACGGCGAGGAAGACAGGCCGTTGCCGAGCAGGTTCGGGATGACGATGAAGTAGCGCGTGGGATCGAGCACGCCGCCGGGCTGGATCAGCCACTCGGTGTCGGTGTGCTGCGCACTGAACGAAGTCGGATAGAGGATGACATTGTCCTTGGCCGGGCTCAGCGTGCCGTAGGTCTTGTAGGCGAGCTTCAGCGAAGGGAAGACGGTGCCGGACTGGAGCGCGACGTCGCCTGCCTCGAATATCTCGTCATCGCGCTGCGCCGTCATCTCCAACTCCCGCTCACGCGGCCGCAGATCGCGCCGCTGGTTTGACGATGCATCGATCGTGCCGAGCCCAGCAAACGTACCGGCGCGCTTAATAACTGTACCAATAGTACAGTTATTAGATGAAGGCAAGGCGGATCTGAACCAGCCGTGGCTCAGGCGATGGCTGCGATATATCGCTCGACGGACGCCGCGAACGCGGCCTTGGCGCTGGCGTCGATGTTGCGGCCCCACCACGCGCCGTAGATGCGGTCGAAGCCGAGCGGCGCGACAGCGTCGGCAATCCGTCGCACCGCGCGGGCATTGAGCGGCATGTAGTTCGGATAGGAATACATGAAGCTGACGAAACGGCGGTCCATTGTCACCTGCGCGATGTCGCCGGTGAGCAGTGCGCCCTTGCCGTCGGCACCGCGCGACCAATGCAGCATGGTGGCGCCAGCGAAGTGACCGCCGGTGCGCAGAAGCAGCAAATCGTCGGAGATACGAAGGCTGTCACCGGTCCAGTGCTCGATCGCGGCGTGCGGCCGCGTCACCCACCGGCGGTCGTCCGCATGGAGATACACCGGAATGCCGCCGAAGGCATCGCTCCAGTCGGCGAGCGCGCCATAGTAGTGTGGGTGCGAGATCGCGATCGCCTTCAAGCCGCCGAGCGAACGGATATGCGCAACCGCCTCGGGCGTCGCCAGCGGCACGCAGTCCCACATCACGCAGCCATCTGCCTGCGGCACCAGCAACGCGCGCTGGCCGATGGCAAAGCTTGGCTCGAGCGCAAGGCCGGCGAGGCCGAGTTCGTCGCGCCACACCAGGCGATGGCTTTCCGTCAGCGCTTCGCGTGTAAGGAAGGTCTGCCCCTTCCAGTTCACGAACTGCCGTTCATCCTCGCAAATCGGACAGGACGCCGGCGGCGCCCCGCTTGCCGGAAATTGCGCGCCGCAGGTTTCGCAGGTCCAGAGGGGCATGCCGTGCTCCCAAGAGAGACGATCCAGCTTCAATAAAGACTTGCTCGCCATAACCGCAAGGGCCAACCACCCGTGCGAGAACCGGAACTAACCCGATCAGCGCCCGTTACACTCTTATCCACGCCAGAACGATTGGCTAAAAGGAACACGTTCCACCTGCCGAATCCCGGCTGAGACCACGTTTTGGTATAGATGACATCGCGGTTCCCCTCCTCGTCCCGTATCTGGCCCCTGTTCGCTCTCAACTTCTTCATGGCCGACATGCAGTCGGGCATCGGACCGTTCGTCGGCGTCTTTCTCCAGGAGCGCGGCTGGGCGAGTGGGCTGATCGGCACCGCGATGACGGTGGGCAATGTTGCGGGCATGCTGATCACGACGCCGATCGGCGGTTTCATCGATGCCAGCCGCAACAAGCGGCTGTGGGTCGTCATTCCCGGCATCTGTGTGGTCGCGGCATCCGCGATCATCCTGATCTCGCAGAATTTCTGGGCCGTCACCTTTTCCCAGGTTGCGCAATCGCTGGCGAGCGCCGCGATCGTGCCGGCGGTGACCGGCATCACGCTCGGTATCGCGAAGCAGAAAGGATTCAACGCGCTGAACGGCCGCAACCAGGCGTTCAACCACGCCGGCAACATGGTCGGCGCAGCGGTGTCGGGCTATCTGGGCTATAAATTCGGTTACGTCGCCGTGTTCGTGCTGGCGGCGCTGTTCGGTGCCATCGCGATCGGCTGCGTGCTCATGATCCCTGCGAAGGCGATCGACGACCGCGCCGCGCGCGGCAGCAAGGGGGATGATCCCGACAGCCAGCCGGATGCGCTCACGATGCTGCTCAAGCACAAGCCGCTGCTCGTCCTGGCGCTGGCACTCGCCCTGTTCCATCTCGGCAACGCAGCGATCGTGCCGCTCTACGGGCTTGCGGCGGTGGCCGAAGCCCAGGCCGATGGGCCGAGCTTCGTTGCGACCACCATAGTGATCGCCCAGGGCGTGATGATCGTGACCTCGCTGATCGCGATGCAAGTCGCGAGCAAGCGCAATTACTGGCCGGTGATCCTGGTCTCTTTCATGTTCCTGCCCATTCGCGGCGTGCTCGCATTCTTCCTCACGGGATGGTGGGGCGTCGTGCCGATGCAGGTGCTCGACGGCATCGGCACGGGACTTCAGACCGTCGCCGTCCCCGGCATGGTCGCCCGCTCGCTCAACGGCACCGGCCGCATCAATCTCGGCCAGGGCGCCGTGATCACCGTGCAGGGCGTCGGCGCAAGCCTCAGTGCCGCGCTCGGCGGCTGGATTGCCCAGTGGATCGGCTACGGCCCGACCTTCCTGCTGCTCGGCAGCTTCGGGCTGGCGTCGATGGCGCTATGGCTCGCGTTCGGGGCTGCGGTGAAGAAGTATTGAGGGGCTTTTCTCCCTCTCCCCATTCTTGCGGGGCAAGGCGAAGAACAGCGCCTCACGTGCCAAAACTCTTCTGGATCGCCTTGTCGAGCGTCTCGCCGCCGACGAAGCGCTGGCGCAGCTCGCGCTTGAGCAGCTTGCCGCTCGGGTTCTTCGGCAGGCTGTCGACGAAAATCACGCGCTTCGGCACCTTGAAATGCGCCATCTGGCCGGCGCAGTGCTTGATGACGGAGTCTTCGTCCAGCTTCTCGCCGCTCTTGACCACGACGATGGCGGTGACCGCCTCGATCCAGCGCGGATCGGGCAGGCCGACCACGGCAACCTCCGAGACCGCGGGGATGCGATAGACCATCTCCTCGACCTCACGGCTCGCAACGTTCTCGCCGCCGGTCTTGATCATGTCCTTGACGCGGTCGACCACGGTGATGTGGCCTTCGGCATCGACGGTGGCAAGATCGCCGGAGTGAAACCAGCCGCCGGAGAACGCCGCCGCGGTCTTCACGGGATCGTTGTAATAGCCTGACAACAGATGCGGCGAGCGGTGCACGATCTCGCCGACTTCTCCGACCTTGACGTCCTCCATCGAGGTATTGACCACTCGTGTCTCGACATTGAGCACCGGCTTGCCGGCCGAGCCGGCCTTGCGCAGCTGGTCCTCGGGCCGCAGCACGGTGGCGAGCGGGGCGATCTCGGTCTGGCCGTAGAAATTCCAGAACTTGACATTAGGCAGGCGGCGCTGGAGCTCCAGCAGCACCTCCACCGGCATGATCGAGGCGCCGTAATAGCCCTTCTGCAATGTCGACAAATCGCTCTGGTCGAAATTCGGCGAGCGCAGCATCGCGATCCAGATCGTCGGCGGCGCGAAGAACGAGGTGATCTTGTGCGCCTGGATCAGCGCCAGGATGTTGTCGGCGGTCGGCTTGCCCGTGATCACGCCGGAGGCGCCGAGATAAACTTGCGGACCCAGGAAGACGTCGAGCTGCGCGCAGTGATAGAGCGGCAGCGCGTGCAGGAACTTATCGTCCACGCTCATGCCGCCGTCGATGATGCAGCTGACATACTGCCACATCACGGCTTCATGGGTCAGCATCGCGCCCTTGGGGAGGGACTCCGTGCCACTGGTATAGACGATCTGCGCGAGATCGCGGCTGTCAACGGAGGCGTCCAGGAACGAGCTGCCGGGATGCAGGAGGTCGTCGAAGGTGGTGAGGTCCGCTGGTGCCGTCGCAGGATCCTCGCCCGGCAACCAGATCAGCTTCTCGACCGCGCAGTCCCTGGCGCTTGCCGCACGCGCCGCCTCGACGAAATCTGGACCAGCCGCGAGCAGCTTTGCGCCCGAGCTCTTCAGGATGAAATTGACCTCATCCGGATTGAGCATGAAGTTGATCGGCACCAGCACCGCGCCGATCCGCGCCACCGCAAAGCGAAGCGCCGCGAAGGCATGCGAATTGCGCGAGAGCACCGCGAGGCGGTCGCCCTTCTTCACGCCGAGGCTGAGCAGGCCACGGCCAAGCCGGTTGCAGATCGCGTCGAGCTCGGCAAAGCTCCAGCTCGCGCTGCCGCAGCTCACCGCGAGCTTGTCCGGCTCGCGGCCTGCCGAGCGGCGCAGGAGATCGCCGATGGAATGCTCGCGGGCTTTCGCGATGGTGTGAGTAAGGTCCTCGGCCATATTTCTCCCCATGAAATTCTTGCTTCCGGTGATGATGCACGACCGGAACGTAGGGCTCAAGCCAATGATGGCCCGCAGGTCGGGCGAGGAAGCGCCGGCGTATCACCGGACGCTTCGAGTTCGTGGCGCATTGAGCGCCGAAACGCTCAGAGCTTGTGTCCCTTCTGGCGCAGGGCCTCGATCAGGCGCTGCTTCAGCTCGTCGGCAGCCTTCTGGCTGACGTCCTGACTGATCTGCGCGCTGGCTTGCGCCAGCGCGTCCGACTTCTCCAAAAACTTCCGTCCCACAGGCCCGGCGTAGAACGCCTCCATCTGGCGCAGCTCGTCGAGGGTGAAGTTCGCGGCGTAGAGGGCCGCGATCTGATCGATCATCGAGGCGACGTACGGTGCATAGATCTCGGACCCGGGCGCCGTCACTACATCGTAGTCCCGCTCGATCTCCGGCCTGTCCTGGGCGACCACGGGCCGGAGCTTGAGCAGCAGTTGTGGCAACAGGGCACGATACTGGTCCGCAATCTTCAGCGTGACGACGAGCTTGCGCGCCGCATTGATCGCCTCGGGCGACGCCGTTTGCGCCGATGCACCGCAGACGAGGAACAGGAGCGTGCCGGCGATCGTCAACAAGCGTCTGGACATGGACCTCTCCGTGAGAACGCGCGCGGCGCGGTGATTTCAACGGATCGCAGGCACCGCCGCGGCGGTCGCGGCCGGGAGTCTTTCTGATGCGGTCTCGGACTCCTCGACCTCCGTCACCTTGACGAACAGGTTCGGCACCCGCTTGGCGCGATCGAGCAGCCACGCGGCTCCGATCATGATGACGATGCCGGCGATGGAGACGGCGAGCTGCTCCCACACGCCCTTGGTGTACTGGGTCAGGATCCAGTGCGCCGAGAACGACAGGAAGACGCCGAGGCAGAAGATCGGCAGCGAATGCTGGCCGCAGAGGATCACAGGGCGCAGCCAGGGCCCGTGCAGCGCCCGCCATTTGCGCGAGATGAAATGGGTGATCCAGATCGCCAGTGCCAGGAAGTGGGTGAAGCGCAGCATATCGAGATCGGTCTTGTCGATCGGGTAGATCGCCTTGATCATCCATTTCGGGATCAGCGCCTCGAGGGCGGGGACGTGCCAGGTCATCACGATCAGAAGCGCGAAGGCGAGCCAGGCGGCGGCCAGCGCCATCGTCGCCTTCGACCAGACCCATCTTGCCACCTTGTCGATCTGGCCGATACCGCACCAGGCCGCGAACACGAACATCAGCTGCCAGCAGTACGGGTTGAAGTACCAGGTCGTGCCGGGCGGATAGGAGGCGATATTCCAGTTGAACCAGCGCGCCAGCACATAGAGCACAGCGGAGGCCGCAAGGGTCAGGTTCGGCCGGCGCACCAGGCACCAGACGATGAAGGGCGCGGCGAACACCAGCGTGATGTAGAGCGGCAGCACGTCGAGATTGACCGGCTTGTATTTCAAAACGATCGCCTGCCCGATCAGCTCGTCCGGATGCGACAGGAAATTGAACACGTTGAATTCGTGCTCGTACATCGGATTGTCGAAACGGCGCGCGGTGCGCGCGATCTGCGCCGTGAACAGAAGGAACAGCATGATGTGGGCGACATACATCTCGGCGGCGCGCCGCCACAGCCGCTTGAGCGCCGCGAGAAACCAGCCGCCCGCCACGATCGGCCCGTAGATCCAGCCGACGAGATAGCCTGATATGAAGACGAAGAACTCGGCGGCATCGCTGAAGCCGTAATTGCGTAGCGTCAGCCAGGCGACGACGTCGTGCGGGATGTGGTCGAGGAAGATCATCCACAGCCCGATGCCGCGGAACAGATCGAGCCGCAGATCGCGCTCGATTGGCGCCAACAGAGCTTGCTCGTCCCGTGCAATCATGGCCCCGCCTCTTCCGGTGGGCGTCGCGGCGTCGCGGCGCCGATAAAATCGGATGCTAAAAAATGTGAATCAAAAGTCACCTGGCCCTGCGGCTAGGCCAACGGTAGCCGACCTCTGTCCGCGTGCAAGAGGCT
Source organism: Bradyrhizobium sp. 142 (assembly GCF_023074015.1). Taxonomy (NCBI): domain Bacteria; kingdom Pseudomonadati; phylum Pseudomonadota; class Alphaproteobacteria; order Hyphomicrobiales; family Nitrobacteraceae; genus Bradyrhizobium; species Bradyrhizobium sp. 142. The sequence goes on along the minus strand of NZ_JADPKQ010000524.1, from coordinate 25,210 downwards.
TTGTCACGGAGCGGACGGCAAGAGCGGGCGGCATCAGCGTGGCGTTCTCTACGCTGCACAACGGGCGTGGCCTTTAAGAAGGGCGAACAACCCCATGCATAGTAGCTAAGCCATTGTGCTGCCTGCAAGATTTATCTGACATATCGACCGCGCCGGCACAATGGTGGACCCGAGGGAAGGATCAGGTCAGCTCATCGCCCCGGGCGAGCATCTCGCTCAACATCGCCTCGGCCTTCTGCCTGAGCGGCAGCGCACCACTCTCGGATGCGATCGCGATGGTGCCGCGCAGGGCAGCGAGAATAGCCGCCTTGTTCTCGTCGCTTGACGGCGGCGTCGCCACGGCCTCGCCGGCCTCGAGGCCAGCAAACCCCTGCTGTCGGGCGGTGTTGCGCGCCTCGCGCAGCATGTTCTGCGCGGCCTGGACGTCGCCGAGCCGGTTGGTGGCAAGCGCCAGGTAGATCGAGCTGCGCAGCACTGCCGAGGTATAGCCGACCGCCTTGGCCTCCTCGCGCGCTTCGCCAAGCATGCCGCGCGCCCGGTCGAACAGCCTCTGCTCCAGATAGGCGATGCCGAGATGGCAGGCGAGCACGGGGACGAACAGCCGGATGCCATGCTTCTGCGCGAGGACAAAACCTTCCTCGAGAATCGCCGCGGCCGCCGCCGGATCGTTGCGGCCAAGCATCAGCCAGCCGCCGCTATAGGCGGCCGCGACGCGGTCATAGGGACGGCCCGTCTCCTCCGCAATCGCGGCGGCCTGCTGCCGAAGCTGCTCGGCGACATCGAGCCCGCCCATAACGGTGTGGGTGAAGCTCTTCATCATGCAGCAGAGCAGGAGCAGGGATCGGGGGGTCGTGCCAATCGGGGCGCCGGCCTCCGCACCCGTCAAATGGGCATGGGCAACAGCCAATGTCTTCTCAGATTCATGATAGCGGCCCGCAAGGAAATAGGCCTGTCCCAGACTGTATTGTGCGAGATTGCGCCAGCCGGGATCACCCCACTCTCCCGCGAGACGAACGACTTCCTCGCCGATCGCGACAGCTTCAACGGGCGTACCATAGAAATTCTGTGCACCCGCTCTGACGGTCATCGCCGCTACCTTGCGTCCGATGTCGCCGATGGCATGAGCGCGCCGTTCGGCATCCTTTCCCAGCTCAAGGGCCTCGGCAACGCGGCCAGACCCCGCAAACGCCAGGCGCGCCTCCATCCGCAGGTCAATGGCATCCGTTTCCCGCGAATGGGACACCGGCAACTTGTCGAGCGAGCCCATCGCGATCTCGAAGTAATCGACCGCATCGGCATATGCCGAGCGGGCCAGACATTTTCGAGCGGCGCTCCTGCCGTGGTGAAACGCCTTCTGCCACTCCTTCGCACGCGTCGCATGATAGCAGAGTGTATCCGGGCCATCGGACCACATCTCTTCGCTCTCGAAGGCCGCTAGAATTGCGGCATGAATGCCCTCGCGCACCTTTTCGACCATCGAGTCGTAGGTCACCTGTCGAACCATTTCGTGTCGAAATTCGAGGGAGTCCTCCAATTCACTGTCGATCCTGACGAGTAACTCGGCCCGATCGAGTGCAGCGAGACAATTCTGTAGGACATCCTCCGGCAGCGCCGCCACTTTGCGCAGCATGGCCTGGTTCGCGCGAGGGCCAAGCGAGGCGGCGATCTGGAGAAGCGAGCGTTCCTGCCGCGAGATCCGGTCCAGCCGGGCTGCGATCACGCCCTGGATGCTGCTCGGGATACCGAGCTCGTCAACAGGCCGCACAAGGGACAGGTCACCCCATTGGCCCAGAAGCGTGCCGCTGTCCTTCAGACTGCGGCAGACTTCCTCGATGAAGAGCGGGACATTGGCCGTGTGAGAAATGATCCGGTTCTTCAAGTCCACATTTGCCGTCGAAGGGCCAAGCATCTCTGCGAGCATGGCCAACCCTGAATCGTTATCGAGCGACCGCATCGCCACGATTTCTGCGTGACAGCGCGCGATCCAGACCGGCATTCCGTCAGGCCACACCAAATCGGGTGATCGGCCGCAGCGTGACGCGTATTTTCGGCCAACGCGGCTACAGGTTTTGACAAACAGAGATATTGAGGAAAGAGACGATGGCCGGACTGACATATAGCGGCAAGGCATTTCGAGATTTGATGAACAGCAATTACTATCCTCTGGCGAATATGAAAAAGAGCGTCGCGAAGCTCAAGGCATCAGACGACATCGATCTGCCGACGTTGGAATACGGCCAGTACCACCTGATTTTGACCCCGGCATCGCAGTGGCCGCAGGGAAGCGCCAAGTACTGGCACAAGGAGAAGGGCCGGGCGCGCGTCGACCTCAGCACCCAGCCGAACACGATCCCATTGTCCAAGGATGAGCCCGGCGTCATCCCCCTGACGCGATGCGATCTGCTCGATGCCTGCGTCCGGAAATGCTTCAACTCCGAGCCGCCGATCCCGATGAAGACCAACATCATCACCCACTAGGCAAGCGATGCCTATGCCCACCGGCACGAGATCCGGCTGGAGTGGGAATACAAGAAGGGCGACGACAAGGCGCCGACGCTGCTCTATCTGACGATGGTCTGCCCGCACAGATCCTGATTCAGCCGAATCCGGAGCCGGTCCGTCGCTCCTCGCTCTGCGCGACGGATTGATCCTGCCCTGTCGCGTGCGACCGGCACCTCCACGTCATGGGCCTGTCGCACGAAGATGATCCGCTGTCCGCAACTGCGCGCGTAAGTCGCTCCCCGGAAGCGACCGCCGCGCCCGTTTGACAGGAGCGGCCGATGCCCGTGGCACTGCTGGAGGTCGAAGGCACGATCGATGTCGGCCAGTTCTCGCCGGAGGGGCGATCGGACGCCGACACCACCAAGGTCGTGGTGAACGTCGCGCCCAGCGCGATCCGCTTCCGCAAGAGTGACGCCTCGCCGTCCCAGCCGACCCGTGTCTTCAACGATGCCAAGGTCAAAGGGCGAACCAACACGGCGCCGATCAAGAACGGCAAGCTCACCGTTCGCCTCCAGGGCATCGACGCGCCGGAGTTGCACTATCAGCCGTCGCCGCTGTCGGGCGCCGAGAAGAAGGGGCTGACGGACGCCAAGCGCGCGGCCTATCACGAGGTCACGCATCCTTATCGGCAATTCCTCGGCGCGACCTCGAGCAAGGCGCTGCATGACTTCCTCGCCAGCAGCGGCGAGGCGACGCTGGCCTGTCGGGTGTTCACCCATGTCGATGCGCCGAACGAGGTGTTCGACACCTATGGCCGGCTGGTCGGCGACATCGAGGTGACGGTCGGCGGCAGGACTGTCGACTTGAACCGCTGGCTGGTCGAGCAGGGCCTTGCCTATCCGACCTTCTACTCCTCGATGAACGACGACGAGATCAAGGCCTTCCTCGCGCTTGCCAAGACCGCGCGATCGAACAAGCTGCCGGTCTGGAAGCATCTCGCCAAGACCGTTCCGGCCTTCGACTTCGACCTGCGCGAACCCAAAAAGAACGAGACCGACGTGCTCGCCTCCGACAAGGGCCCGGTGATCATGCCAAAGCTCTACCGCCGCCAGACCAACTGGTCGGCGCGCAAGAAGGCGAAGGTGACGAGCCAGAACTTCCAGAAGTTTTTGGCGGAAGGATCAGGCGGCAAGCCCGACACCTGCTACGCGATCGACGATTTCCTGACCAACGGCGTGCATTCGGCGACGCCGCGGAATTTTGCGGAGTTCGTCGAGGGCGGGGACAACGATCAAGTTTCAGCCGGATGGGCTGGTGTTCGGGGAAGCGCCGTCGAGTTTGGTCGGGGCGGACGGGAAGGCGATTACGAAATTCTGACGGCTCCCGGTCCCAAACAAAATGGCCCGCTGCACCCTCCCAGTCGGCCATCGCTGCTCCCCTTCCCTCCTTTAACAATCCTCGATTTTGGAGCGCATTGTCCGTACGCTCAATGAGCATACGAAAGGCCGTTGTCTCATCCATCGGATGTCTTCTTAGGCCGCGACACGCGAACTGGGTCTACGTGCGGGCTTGTGCCGGATAACCACGTCTACGCGATAGTTGAGTCGATCCAGGCAGCGAACCAGTCGATCAATCGAGAACTTCCCAACCCGGCCAGTCACAGCGCAGACACATCGGGCTGCTTAAGACCAAGCAGCTCCGCGGCCTTCACTTGAGTAAGCCTACGGCGTTTGATGATCGCGCGAAGCTCACGGACAAGCTTGGCTTTGAGAAGCTCTTCTTCAGGGTTGGCAAAGCCAAGGTCAGCGAAGATGTTATCGCTGCCGGCGGTTGCCTTGATAGCCTTGCTCATTTTTTGCCTCCTTTTCCGCGGTTCTCCTGGTAATGGGCCTCGGCTGCCTTTAGCCGAGTCCTGATTACCTCGATGTCGTGCTTGGGTGTCTCAATCCCCTTCTTCGACTTCTTTTGGAAGGCATGAAGGACATAGATCACTCCAGCAAAGCGAACTGTGTAGACGGTCTCAGAGGTGAACGCGTGTCGCAATTGCTGCGTCACGGGTCGTAACTCGCTGGAATTTATGCGCGGCTGGCTATTTAGTAATCGGCACGCTCCCATGACTAAGGCCAAGCGTTCCTCGGAACGCTCCTCCCCATCGACGTAGGAGTACGCAACGGCCGCCGTTCGCTCACCGTGGCCATCCCGAGCGCAAATCGGTTGCGGGTGAGTTGAACCTACTGAACTAGTCCATTGATCTTGTTGGTGCGAGAGTTCGACCTCAAAAAACAAAACCCAGCAATCCATTGATTGCTGGGTTTTAGTATCGAATTTGGTTGCGGGGATAGGATTTGAACCTATGACCTTCAGGTTATGAGCCTGACGAGCTACCGGGCTGCTCCACCCCGCGTTAAACCGTTGCTTTGCCTTCGCGAAAAATGCCGGGGACGGTGGATAGAGGGCCGACGCTGCTCGCGTGGCTTGCTTCTTCCGTCCCAAAGGCTTCCTTGGAAGGCAACCCCGGGCAAAGCCCGTCGGGTGCAGGGCGTATCTATCAACACGGGCTGCCTTTGGAAAGGGCTGCGGGAACGTTTTTTTCGACTTTATGACAGACGCATGGACCGAATTCGGGTCCATTTGGCGCGCCCTTGCCAGAAGTTCCGCAAAGCGCCAGCTTGCGGCAACAAAACAGCGGCGAAACGCCATTTTAGGGAGGAACGGCTTGGACCCATCCCTGGAGCCATCCTCGGACCGATCCCCGACGAGCGCTCCGCTGAGGGCACTCGAGGACGCCTTCCATGCCATGCTCGCGCGGTCGCGGGCCGAACCGGCGCCTGATTTAGCCGAGCGGCTCGACCGGCTGGCGCGGCTGCGGGCCGTGGTCGCGGACAACGAGGAGCGCTTCCGGCAGGCGATCTCGGCAGATTTCGGCCATCGCTCGGCGGTCGAGACTACCATCGCCGAGACGATGCTGCTGTTCTCTGAGATCCGACATGCCACCAAGCACCTGAAGACCTGGATGGCGCCGCAGCGCGTGGCGACCGCGCTGCAGTTCCTGCCCGCGCGCAACCGGCTGATGCCGCAGCCGCTCGGCGTGGTCGGCATCATCGCGCCCTGGAATTATCCGCTCCAGCTCACGCTCGCGCCTGCGATCGGCGCCATCGCCGCCGGCAACCGCATTGTCATCAAACCGAGCGAACTGGTGCCGCACTTCTCGGCACTGCTGAAGCAAACGGTCGCGCAAAAGTTCGATGCAACCGAGGTGCTCGTCACCGGCATCGAGGACGAGGTCGCGAAAGCCTTCGCACACCTGCCGTTCGATCATTTGGTGTTCACCGGCTCGACCCGGGCCGGGCGGCTGATCGCGGAGGCCGCGGGGCGCAATCTGACGCCGGTGACGCTCGAGCTCGGCGGCAAGTCGCCGGCGATCGTCGACGCCTCCGCCGATCTCGAGGAGGCGGCCGAGCGCATAGCTTACGGCAAGCTGCTCAATGCCGGGCAGACCTGCATCGCGCCGGATTATGTGCTGGTGTCGGAGCGCTCGCTGCAGGCCTTCGCCGAGAAGGTGCGCGCGCAGATGCGGCGCATGTTCGGCACCGATCCTGCCAACAAGGATTACACTTCGATCATTTCCGACCGTCATTATGCGCGGCTCGAAGGCCTCGTGGCGGATGCGGCGCAGCGCGGCGCAAGGATCCTGCAACCGGCAAGGCCGGACGATCCCAACTGGAAGGCGCACCGCAAATTCCCGCCGACGCTGATCGTTGGCGCGACCGAAGCGATGGCGATCATGCAGGAGGAGATCTTTGGCCCGGCGCTGCCACTGCTCGGATATCGGGAGCCAGCTGAGGCCATCGCCTTCGTCAACGCCCGCGACCGGCCGCTGGCGCTGTACTGGTTCGGCAAGGATCGCGACGCGCGCGACGAGGTGCTGTCACGCACCGTCTCCGGCGGCGTCACCGTCAATGATTGCCTGTTTCACTTCACGCAAATCAATCAGCCGATGGGCGGCGTCGGCGCATCCGGCACCGGCGCCTATCACGGCGAATGGGGTTTTCGCACGTTCAGCAAGCTGAAGCCGGTGTTCTACCGCTCCAAATTCAACCGCCTCGCCGACCTCTATCCGCCCTATGGCGGCAAGATCGCACGGCTGGAGAAGCTGATGCGGTTCATGTCGTAATCGTCTCAACACCCGTCATTGCGAGCGAAGCGAAGCAATCCAGACTGTCGCCGCGGAGGGATTCTGGATTGCTTCGCTTCGCTCGCAATGACGACAACAACAAAAAATATTCGCAGGAACGACAACTGGCGACCGACGCCGCACGAGGGGGAGAGGCGAAGAAAAATCAATTCAACAAGAACCCGCCATCCACCGTCACCACGCTGCCCGTCATGTAGCGCGAGGCCTGCGAGGCCAGCAGCAGGATGGCGCCGTCGAGATCGGATTCGGCGCCGACGCGGCGCTGGGGGATGCGTTTGGTCAGGCGCTCGCCTGATGGCGTCGACCAGAACGCGTGGTTCATCTCGGTGTCGATATAGCCGGGCGCCAGCGCGTTGATGCGGATGTTTTGCCCGGCCAGCTCCAGCGCCATCGCTTTCGTCGCCTGGATGATGCCGGCCTTGGAGATCGCGTAAGGAGAGACCGCCTTCAAGACACCGGTGCCGAGCACCGAGGCGATGTTGACGATGTTGCCTGACTGCTTGCGCGCGATCATGCGCCGCGCGACTTCGGTCGCGAGGAAATACGCACCCTTGAGATTGGCGCCGATCACAGCATCCCAATCGGCCTCGGTCTGCTCGGTCGCAAGCTTTTCGATTGCGATGCCGGCATTGTTGATCAGCACCGTGACCTGGCCGAGCGCGGCTTCCGCGGCATCCACAGCCCTGGCGATCGAGCCGGTGTCGGTGACGTCGAGGGCGACGGCGGCGGCGCGGCCGCCCTTGCCGCGGATCTCATCTTCAAGGCTCTTCAGCTTGTCAACTTGCCGCGCCGCGAGCGCAACCGCTGCGCCATGCGACGCCAGGACCCGGGCAAATTGCCGCCCTAGCCCCTGGCTTGCCCCGGTCACGAGGATGGTCTCTTTACTGACATCGAACAGGTCTGACATGAGCGAGTTTCCGGAAGATTTGGAGCCCATCAATACAGACGATTTTAACGATCTGAAACCGGAATGATCGGTTCGGCGTTCATTCGTTCCATGGCAGGTCTGGTGCATGAACAGTTTCGATCTTGCGGTCTATGCGGCGCTCGCGCTCGCGATCGGCTTCGGTTTCAGGACCGGCCTGCTCCGCAGCGCCATGACCATCCTCGCTTATCTCCTCGCCGCGCCCATCGCGGTCGCATTGATGCCGCTGATTGCGCCGCAGATCACAGGTAATCCGAATTCGCCGCTGCTGCAAAACTGGATATGGTTCTTCGGCATCTTCGTGGTCGTCGGCATGCTGTTCGGGCACATCGGCCGCGTGGCGCTGAACGACACCATCGGCGAGGCCGGCATCGGCGATCGCCTCGGCGGCGCCGCGCTCGGCGCCATCAGGGTCGGTCTTGTCGCCACCACGCTGGTCCTGGTGTTCGATCAGATCGTGCCGGTCAATCGCCAGCCCCCCTTCCTCGCCGGCTCGCAGCTGCGACCACTGTTCTCGGCGGCCGGCCAGATGGGCTTCAAGTCGCTGCCGCCGGAGGCCGCGGCCGCGATCGACCGCCTCAAGCAGGAGCGGCGGATCTGATCAGGCGCATTTGCATCGCCGCGCGGACGCGCATGCATTTTGATGCGAGCCCGTGGCTTATCAGCGGCGCCGAGGTTGGCTAGAGTGCCGCCCTCTAAAACCTGCCTGATATTACGGGAGTGAAACAGTGGATCTTGGGATCAAGGGTCGCCGCGCCATCGTCTGCGCATCAAGCAAGGGCCTCGGCCGTGCCTGCGCCATCTCGCTTGCCGACGCAGGCGTTCATGTCACGCTGACCGCGCGCGGCGCTGAGGCCCTGAAGAAGACCGCCGACGACATCCGCAAAGCCTATCCGAACGTGACCGTCACCGAGATCGTCGGCGACATCACGACGCCGGCGGGGCGCGAGGCCGTGCTGAAGGCCTGCCCCGAGCCGGACATCCTGATCAACAATGCCGGCGGGCCGCCGCCCGGCGATTTCCGCAACTGGACCCGCGACGACTGGATCAAGGCGATCGACGCCAACATGCTCACGCCGATCGAACTGATCAAGGCAACCGTGGACGGCATGATGGCGCGCAAGTTCGGCCGCATCGTCAACATCACCTCGGCCGCGGTGAAGGCGCCGATCGACATTCTCGGCCTCTCCAACGGCGCGCGCGCCGGCCTCACCGGCTTCATCGCCGGCCTTTCGCGCAAGACCGTGATCAACAACGTCACCATCAACGGCCTGTTGCCCGGCCCGTTCGAGACCGACCGCCTGACCGGAACCGCGAAGGCCGAAGCCGACAAGCGCGGTGTCACGCCGGAGCAGATCCTGACTGAGCGCGCCAAGCTCAACCCCGCCGGCCGCTTCGGCCAGCCCGACGAGTTCGGCTATGCCTGCGCCTTCCTGTGCGGCGCCAAGGCCGGCTTCATCACCGGGCAGAACCTTTTGCTCGACGGTGGCGCCTTCCCCGGGACGCTGTAAATTCATCACGACGCAAAAAATCTTCGAGACTTCGTCATGCCCGGGCTTGTCCCGCCTGCGCGGCCGAAGCCGCTTCGGCGAGGCGAAGGCCCGGGCATCGACGTTCTTTGGACGACGAGGCACGACGTGGATGGCCGGGACAAGCCCGGCCATGACGACGTGGGACGAGCGAGAATGATCACCGCTGCTTGGTGATCTCGTTCTCGTCCCGCTCGCTGGGATCAGAGGAATCGGCGGTGAGCTGCTCGTCGGTCCAGTCGATGCCGAATGCGTCGAGCCCGTCGGCGAGCAGATCGCCCAGCATCGGCTCGCCGAGCAGGTATTGCACCGTTTCACGGCGCGGGCTGCGATACTCGGACCGTGCCTCCACGGCACGGGCGCGCAAATCGTCCCAATCATCGATCGTGCCATCACCACGACCGAGCCAGGTCAGCGCGACGAGATCGAGCTGCTCGTCCTCGTTCAAGGCGATCATGAAGCCGCCGAGCTCGTTGCGGACCGGATCGGAGCCGTTGTCCTCCAGGACGTCGACCGCATCGTCATCGGTCGGGTTCGAGCCCGAATCCGGATCGGTATCCGTCTCCTTGACGTCGAATTCGCGCGCCTTTTCGATGATGAAGGCGACCTTCTCGGCGGAAATTGCAAGCTCTGGCATGACTGCGCCTTTTGGCTGTCGCTGGGTTCCCGCGATAACGCCGCATCGCGTCAGATGATCCATTGCGCTTGCTGGCGGAAACCCGCATCTTTCGCCGCCAAAGCGAGAACAAGGAGGGCACGCCGTATGCAATGGACGGTCGGCAGGGTCAAAATCACCAAGGTGGTGGAATTGGAGACGGTCGGCTCGACCCGCTTCATCCTGCCCCTGGCGAGCAACGACGAGATCCGGAAGCTGCCCTGGCTGATACCGCATTTTGCGACCGAGGAAGGCCGGCTGAAAATGTCGATCCACTCGCTGGTGGTTGAAACCCCGACCCGGCGCATCGTGGTCGATACGGGCCTCGGCAACGACAAGCAGGGCCGCAGCGTCCCAACCTGGAATAGTCGCACCACGCCATTTTTGGAGATGATGATTGCGGCGGGCTTTGCTCCCGGCAGCATCGACACCGTGCTGTGCACGCATCTTCACGTCGATCATGTCGGCTGGAACACCAAGCTGGTCGACGGCAAATGGGTGCCGACCTTTCCCAAGGCGCGCTATGTGTTCGGCAAGACCGAATACGAGCACTGGCGCGACCATTCGACCGAGCCGGACAAGCAGGCTGTGTTCAACGATTCGGTAAAGCCGATCATGGACGCCGACCGCGCCGACCTGATCCCGAACGACCATCGGCTCTGCGAAGAGGTCAGTATGATCCCGACCCCGGGCCACAGCCCCGGGCACGTGAGCGTGTTGATTCAGTCGGACGGCGAGCAGGGGCTTCTGACCGGCGACGTCGCCCATCATCCCTGCCAGATGGCGCATCTGGCCTGGTCCTCGACGGCGGATTCCGACCAGAGACGATCGGCCGCGACGCGGCGCGAATTGTTCGGTCGCTTTGCCGATACGCCGACGCTGGTGATCGGTGGCCATTTTTCGGCCGGGCACATCAAGCGGGACCGCGACGCGTTCAGGTTTGTGGCGCTGCAATCATAGGGGGCAAAGCGAAGCGTGCCCACCATGCCGCGTTAGCCACAACGTTGGTGGGCACGGCGCTTCGCGCCTTTACCCACCCCACATAGGAAGGGCTGCAATGCGCCCCGCTTTGACCGGTTGAATTTCCCGCCGCGCTGTTCCATGAAGCTGGTCAACCGATCAGTCCATCTTGAGGGAGAAACGAGAATGAAGCTTGTTCGTTACGGCGAAAAGGGTGCGGAAAAGCCCGGCCTGATCGACAAATCCGGCCAGCTGCGCGACCTGTCGGCGCATGTGAAGGACCTGACCGGCGAGGCCTATTCGCCTGAGTCCCTGACGAAGCTGGCGGCGCTCGATCCCGCCTCGCTGCCTGCCGTCTCCGGCAAGCCGCGGTTCGGCGCCCCCGTTACCGGCATCTCGAAATTCGTGGCGATCGGCCTCAACTACAGCGACCACGCCAAGGAAACCGGCGCTGCGATCCCGACCGAGCCGATCATCTTCATGAAGGCCAACACCTCGCTGTCCGGCCCTAATGACGCGGTCGAGAAGCCGCGCGGCTCGACCAAGCTCGACTGGGAGGTCGAGATCGCCGCGATCATCGGCACCCGCGCCAAATACGTCTCGGAAGCCGACGCGCTGAACTACGTTGCCGGCTACTGCGTCTGCAACGACGTCTCCGAGCGCAATTTCCAGACCGAGCGCCTGGGCCAGTGGACCAAGGGCAAGTCGCACGACACCTTCGGCCCGCTCGGCCCGTGGCTCGCCACCAAGGACGAAATCAAGGACGTGCAGAACCTGTCGATGTGGCTCGATGTCAACGGCCAGCGCCGCCAGACCGGCTCGACCACGACCATGATCTTTTCGATGGCGAAGTGCATCTCCTATGTCTCGCAGTTCATGACGCTGCTGCCCGGCGACATCATCACCACGGGCACCCCGCCCGGCGTCGGTCTCGGCATGAAGCCGCCGATCTTCCTCAATGTCGGCGACGTCATCACGCTCGGCATCGAAGGTCTCGGCGAGCAGCGCCAGGAAGTCGTTGCGGCGTAGACGGCGATCACCACCGCCACCATACCGTCATTGCGAGCGAAGCGAAGCAATCCAGAATCCCTCCGCGGAGACACTCTGGATTGCTTCGTCGCACCAGCACAAAATTTGCTTTGCAATTTTGTCGCGGGCTCCTCGCAATGACGAACCAACCGGTTCATTCGACGGGTACTCAAGATGAAACTCACCTTCTCCCCCGCCTCGCCCTTCGCCCGCAAGGTGCGCATCGCTGCGATCGAGCTCGGGCTGATCGACAAGATCGAGTTCACGCCCGCGACCGTGGCGCCCGGGCAGGCCAACGAGGATTATTCGCGCATCACGCCGCTGAAGAAGCTGCCGGTGCTGATCACCAATGACGGCGACGTGATCTTGGATTCTTACGTCATCGTCGAATATCTCAACGAGATGGCCGGCGGCGGCCTGATCCCCGATTACGGCCCGCGGCGCTGGAAGGCCAAGACCAACCATTCGCTGATCAACGGCATGCTCGATTCCATGCTGCTATGCCGCTACGAGAAGATGGTGCGGCCGCAGGGCCTGCAATGGCAGGCGTGGTCGGACGACCACTGGAACCGGGCCTGGACCGGCATGGCGCGGTTCGAGAACATGCCGGATGTCCTGGACGGCCCGTTCGACATTTCGCAGATCGGCCTCGTTTGCGTGCTCGGCTATGCCGATTTTCGCTTCGCCGATTGCGGCTGGCGCAAGGCCTATCCCAAGCTCGACGCCTTCCATCAGAAGATGCTGGAGCGGCCCTCGGTCAAGATCTCGATGCCGCCGGCAGCGTAAATCGCGGGAGTCCTCATGAGCCTCAAATTCACCGTCGGCGATCTCACAATCCATCGCGTCATCGAGCAAAAGACAACGTTCCTGCCCGCGCTGGAGATGTTGCCGGGGCTAGCACCGGAGGTGCTGACCGAGAACCGCGCCTGGATGCGACAGGCGAAAGCGCTGGATGAGCAGGATACGCTGATCCTCTGTTTCCAGTCCTACGTGATCAGGACGCCGCATCACACCATCCTGGTCGACAGCTGCATCGGCAACGACAAGCCGCGGCCGCAGCGGCCGAAATGGAACATGAAGACCGATGACGCCTACATGCGCGGCCTTGCCGCCGCCGGCATCTCGGTCGACGACATCGACTTCGTGATGTGCACGCATCTGCATGTCGATCATGTCGGCTGGAATACGCGGCTTCAGAACGATCGCTGGGTGCCGACATTCCCCAACGCGCGTTACGTGTTCGCGAAGAGCGAATTCGACTACTGGACCGAGCAGAATGCAAAGGCGCAGGTCGCGCCGTTCGTTGACAGCGTGCTGCCGGTCGTCGAGGCCAAACGCCACGAGCTCGTCGGCAACGATCATCAGATTGGCGATCACGTCCGCATCCTGCCGACACCAGGCCACACGCCCGGCCACGTCGCCTTCACCTTCGGCCGCGGCAAGGACGACGCGGTCTTCAGCGGCGATCTCATGCACTCGCCGATCCAGACGCTATATCCCGAGATGTCGGTGAAGTTCGACGTCGACCAGGCGCAGGCGGCGACCACGCGCCGCAGCTTCCTGGAGCGCTATTGCGACACCGACACGCTGTGCTGCACCGCGCATTTCCCCTCACCGTCGGTGGGAAAGATCAGGCGCAAGGGCAGCGGCTTCGTTTGCGCGGCGGTGTAGCGCGTCGCGCGGACAATCACCCTCCCCTGGAGGGGGAGGGTCGGCTCGCATTGAGCGCAGCGAAATGTGAGCCGGGGTGGGGTGACGGTCTTTCCGCACGGAACACCGCCCGTTTGGAGAGATCACCCCACCCCGCTCGCGCTGCGCGCGATCGACCCTCCCCCTCCAGGGGAGGGTAAGAGCTCCCGGCACTCACGGAGGACACGATGACAACGCTCCCTGACATCCCCCTGCCCGCCGGTATCCGCTCGCGTTACGTCGACGGCATCAATGGCCTGCGCATGCACGTACTCGAAGCCGGCTTCGAAACCAAAGGCAGGCCCTGCATCTTGCTACTGCATGGTTTTCCGGAGCTCGCCTTTTCCTGGCGCAAGGTGATGCCGGCACTTAGCCAGGCGGGCTATCACGTGATCGCGCCGGACCAGCGGGGCTATGGCCGCACCACGGGATGCAATGCCGATTATGACGGCGATCTCGCGCCGTTCCGCCTCTTCAACCTGGTCCGCGATGCGCTCGGATTGGTGTCGGCGTTCGGCTACAGGCAGGTCGAATTGGTCGGGCATGATTTCGGCAGCCCGGTCGCGGCCTGGTGCGCGCTGATGCGTCCCGACGTGTTCCGTTCGGTGGTGATGATGAGCGCGCCGTTCGGCGGGCCGCCGTCGCTGCCGTTTGGCACGGCCGACGCGCCGGTCCCGCCGCCGGCCGAGGATCCCGTGCATCGCGAACTCGCCGCGCTGCCGCGCCCACGCAAGCACTATCAATGGTACTACTCGACGCGCCCGGCCAATGCCGACATGCAGCACGCGCCGCAAGGACTGCACGCCTTCCTGCGTGCCTATTATCATCACAAGAGCGCGGACTGGACCGCTAACAAGCCCTATCCGCTGAAGTCGTGGTCCGCAAATGAGCTTGCAAAGCTGCCGACCTATTATGTCATGGATGCTGGCGAGACCATGGCGGAGACGGTGGCAAAGGAGATGCCGTCGCCGGCCGATATCGCCGCCAATCGCTGGCTGCCGGACAACGAGCTTGCTTACTACAGCGCCGAATATGGCCGGACCGGATTCCAGGGCGGGCTGCAATGGTACCGCTGCGGCACCACGGGCGATTTCAACAACGAGCTTCAGCTGTTCAGCGGCCGGACCATCGACGTGCCCTCCTGCTTCATCGCAGGCAGGCAGGATTGGGGCATCTATCAGCGTCCCGGCGCGATCGAGGCGATGCAGGCCGGTGCCTGCACGAACATGCTCGGCTGCCATCTCGTCGACGGCGCCGGCCATTGGGTGCAGCAGGAGCAGCCGGCCGAGGTGAGCTGGCTGCTGCTCGACTTCTTGGCAAAGGTCCGGGCCGCCTGATTTGACCGGGGAACTACGACAGCCTATATAGTTTAGAACTATTCTAAACTGATGAGACAGGGCGCGTCGTGAAGAACTTTGCCGATCTGACCGAGCGAGAGGTGCTTGCGGTCGCGATTTCCTCCGAGGAGGAGGACAGCCGCATCTACATGTCCTTCGCCGAGGACCTCAAGGAGCGGTATCCGGACTCGGCCAAGCTGTTCGAGCAAATGGCCGAGGAAGAGCGCGGACATCGCCACATGCTGCTTGAAATATACGAGCAACGCTTCGGTCCGCACCTGCCCCCGATCCGCCGCGAGGACGTCAAGGGATTCCTGCGCCGGCGCCCGGTCTGGCTCACCAAGAACTTGTCGCTCGACACCATCCGCAGGGAAGTCGAGACCATGGAAATGCAGGCCGAGCGCTTTTACGTGAAGGCGGCCGAACAGGCGGAGGATGTTGGCGTACGACGGCTGCTGGGCGACCTCGCCGAAGCCGAGAAAGGTCATGAAGAGACCGCAGCGAAGCTGACGGGTCTGATCCTGAATTCCGACGTGCGCGCGGAGGAAGACCGCACCAGCCGCCGCATGTTCGTGCTGCAATATGTGCAGCCGGGCCTCGCCGGCCTGATGGACGGTTCGGTCTCGACCCTGGCGCCGCTGTTCGCCGCGGCCTTTGCCACGCATCAGAACTGGCAGACCTTTCTGGTCGGCCTTGCTGCCTCGATCGGTGCGGGCATCAGCATGGGCTTTGCGGAGGCGCTGTCAGACGACGGTTCGCTCACCGGCCGCGGCTCGCCCTGGCTGCGCGGCCTCACCTGCGGCTTGATGACGACGCTCGGCGGGCTCGGCCACACCATGCCTTATCTCGTGCCGGACTCCTGGCCCAACGCATTCTGGATCGCGACCGCAATCGCAGGCGTGGTCGTGTTCTTCGAACTATGGGCGATTGCCTTCATCCGCGCGCGCTACATGGACACGCCGTTCCTTCAGGCCGTGTTCCAGATCGTGCTCGGCGGCGGCATCGTGCTGGCGGTTGGGATCTTGATCGGGGCGGCGTAGCCCCACTGGTCGTCATCGCCCGCCTTGTCCGCAATTGCGCACTGGGGCGGGCAATCCAGTATTCCAGAGACGGAGCGAGGATACGGAAAAGCCGCGGCGCACTGGATCGCGCGGTCAAGCCGGGCGATGACAGCTAGCGACATGTCAATCGCTATCAAACGGCGGTTGCGACATTCCGGCAAACTACGCATGATCCCGCCAAGGAAACGCAGGAGCATGTCGTGGCCAAGTCGGAATGGAGCTACAAGAGCGCGGCCGAGCTGTCGGCTGCATTGACCGCGAAGAAGGTCTCGGCGGTCGAGCTCACGCAGGATACGATCGCCCGCATCGAGCGTCACGACGGCAAGGTCAACGCGATCTGCGTCCGGGATTTCGACCGGGCCCTCGGTGCCGCGCGCGAGGCGGACGCGGCGCTGGCGCGCGGCGAGCGCAAGCCGCTGCTCGGCCTGCCCATAACGGTGAAGGAATCCTTCAACGTCGCCGGCCTGCCGACGACCTGGGGCTGGACGCCGCAGAAGGATTTCAAACCGGCGGAGGACGCGCTGTCGATCGCACGGGTCAAGAACGCCGGCGGCGTTATCCTCGGCAAGACCAACGTTCCCGTCGGCCTAGGGGACTGGCAGAGCTACAACGACATCTACGGCACGACCAACAACCCGTTCGATCTCGGCCGCACGCCCGGCGGCTCATCGGGTGGCTCGTCCGCGGCGCTCGCGGCAGGCTACGGACCACTCTCGCTCGGCTCCGACATCGGCGGCTCGCTGCGCGTGCCTGCCTTCCATTGCGGGGTCTACGCGCACAAGCCGACCTACAATCTCTGTCCAACGCGTGGCCATACGCCGCCGCCATTTCCCGCGGTCCCGATGGAGCGCGATATGGCGGTGATCGGTCCGATGGCGCGGAGTGCGGCCGATCTGACGCTGCTGCTGGACGTGATGGCAGGCCCCGATCCGTTGGACCTGGGCATCGGATACAAGCTCGCGCTGCCGGATGCGCGACACCACACGCTAAAGGATTTCCGCCTGCTGGTGATCGACAGCCACCCGCTGCTGCCTGCGAATGCCGATATTCGGGGCGCGATCGAGCAGCTCGCAGGACAATTGTCGGGCGCAGGCGCGAGCGTCGCGCGCGAAAGCCCGCTGTTTCCCGACTTCACGGAAGCCTCCCGCCTCTACATGCGCATGCTGATGAGCTTTCTCGGCGCCTTTCTTCCGCCGGACATTCTCGCCGGCGCGCGTGCCGGCGCGGCGCAGCTCTCCCCCGACGACAAAAGCCTTGCTGCCGAGCGGCTGCGCGGCATCACCAGCACCCATCAGGCCTGGGTGTTCGACGAGGGCGCCCGCGCCGGCCTGCGCGCGCAATGGCGCCAATTGTTCAGGACATTCGATGCGGTGATCTGCCCGATCATGCCGACCCCCGCCTATCCGCATAATCATTCACCGGAGCAGGAGAAGCGCCGGATCAACATCGACGGCAAGGAGCATGTCTATCCGGACCAGTTGGCCTGGCCCGGCATCGCCACGCTGACGGGCCTGCCGGCAACGGCTGTTCCGCTCGGCCTGTCGAAGGACGGCCTGCCGGTCGGCGTGCAGATCATCGGCCCCTTCCTCGAGGACCGCACGCCGCTCAAGCTCGCCGAGTTGATCGAGCGCGAGTTCGGCGGGTTCGTGCCGCCGAAGGCGTTCGATGATTAGTGCCTCTCGTCATTGCGAGCGAAGCGAAGCAATCCAGACTACCGCCGCGGAACGATTCTGGATTTCTTCGTCGCAAGGGCTCCTCGCAATGACGGAGCAAAATGACTGGAGCAGCGCATAGGATGCACCGCCACCGTCATGCCCCGCGCAGGCGGGGCATCCGGTACGCCGCGGCGGTAGTTGGTACACACAGCTCGCGCTGCAGGGTACTGGATCGCCCGGTCAAGCCGGACGATGACACCGTGGTTGGCGCTCGCCATCAAACATGATCACGCTGCGCAGCTTCTTGCCGCTTTCTTACGGAACTCGACAGAGTGGATGACATTCGCCAGAAGTCAGGGCCCCCAATTACGCGGCTCACGCTCTCGCTGCCAGTCATTTCGATGACCGCGTTCCTGTAAAGCAATCGCTAACCAAACAATATTTTCCCGACCAATTCGCGAACTTACGTCCGACCTTTATACAACTCGCAATTGTTCGTCCGTAGAGATTGCAAGCCACAACATGGTGCTCGAAGGCTTGCTTGGATCCCGACGAAGTCACCATGGAGGCGTTGCCAAGCTTGGAGTGCCTCTGTGTTGGTCGATGGTCAGGCTCAAATCCAGCAAGAGTGATGGCGTGACAAAGGACGCTATTGGGATAAGCGCGCTCGGTGGGCCCGGTGATCGCGTCACTCCGGACGAGACGCCGGCCAAGAGCTGGCGCGTTGCGTTCGCGGTAGCGATCGCGTGCGGGTTGGCGGGCCTTGTGCTCCGTTACCTTGCGCGGGAGCACGCGACCGCCGTCGCCATTGAGTACCGGGCCTGGCATGCCTTCGCCCGGGATCACGGCATTGGCGGACTGGGCGAAGCTTTCACCAACTACACCCCGTTTTTCAGCTACCTCCTGCTGATTGCCGCCCGAATTGATGGGCTCGGCCAGCCACTTTCGCTCGTGAAGATGATCTCGGCACTATTCGAGTTCGGTTGCGCGATCGTCGTGGCCCAGATGGTCTGGCGAGCGACAAAGCTGCCGTTGCGGGCGTCCCTCGCCTTCTGCGCGATTTGGCTTGCGCCGACGGTGCTCTTCAACGGCGCAATGTGGGCACAGGCTGATTCAATCTGGACCTTCTTCACGCTGTTGTCCGTGGCGCTGTTCATGCGGGACCGGAATGGTGTCCTGCCATTCGCGGTGGCTGTTTCGGTGAAGGCCCAGGGCGTATTTCTGGGACCCTTCGTCTTGGGCATGATCTTGCGCCGCAGGATCCATCTGGCATGGCTCGCCGCTGTTCCCGCGGTCTATGTGATCCTCGCCATTCCGGTTCTCGTCGCCGGCAGATCCCTGGTCTCGGTGCTCGATGTCTATCTCGCCCAAGCTCACACCTATCATCGCCTCACGATGAATGCAGCGAATCTGTGGGTGTTCGCCGGTGGCACACCTTACGAGATCGGTGTCGCCGCCGGCCTGGTGCTCGCGGCGGCAAGCGGCCTTGCCTTGTCAATCTTCCCCACTCCAGGCGGGAGGGGCCGGAGTTCGTTCTGCTCGCCGCCTGTGTCTCGCTCATGCTGATGCCCTACCTGCTTCCGAAGATGCACGAGCGCTATTTCTACGCGTTCGAACTTGCGTCCATCGCGCTGGCCTTCCTCAATCCGCGCTATCTGCCGTTCGCGGTGATTGCCCAGATCGACGGCGTGTTATCCTATCTCGGATTCGAGAGCGGGATCGTCATGGGTCTGCTGCCGGCGGCATTCGGCAACACCTTTCTCGTGTTCTACCTCGTGCTTGATCTTTGGCGCGGCGAGCGCGGATTTCGCGTTCCGAGATTCGCCTGGCTCGGCTTCACCGTGTCGACTGCGGGATTGTTCTCCTATCTCATGATCGCCGGCGCCGGTTGGGACATGTCTCCCGCGTACCTGCTGGCCGCGGGTCTTGCCACGGCTATGACGCTGCTGCTGGTAAAGGAGTCGCGTTGCGCTTCGGCCGACGGTCTGGACCGGTCGCCTTGACCTTGACTCCTAGACATGTGTTGCCAGCCGATGACGGCACCACGCGCGCTAGCTATCAAACATGATCACGCTGCGCAGCGTCTTGCCGGCCTTCATGTTGGCAAAACCTTCGTTGATCTCGCTCAGCTTCAGCTTGGCCGAGATCCAGTCCTCCAGGTGCAGCCGGCCGCGCAGGTAGAAATCGACCAGGCGCGGCATGTCGACGCGAAAATGGTTCGAGCCCATCGAGGAGCCCTGGATCCTGCGCTCGCGCAGGAAGTCGAAGCCGTGCAGTTCGATCTTCTGGCCGAACGGGATCATGCCGACGATGGTGGCGGTGCCGCCCGCGGCCAGCATGGCGAAGGCCTGCTCGGCGGTTTCCTTGCGGCCGAGCACCTCGAAGGAATGATGCACGCCGCCATTGGTGAGATCGCGCACCTGCTTCACGACGTCGCCGTCCGCGGGATTGATGATGTCGGTGGCGCCGAGCTTGGTCGCGAGTTGGAGCTTTGCGGGATTGGTGTCGATGGCGATGATGCGGCCTGCACCTGCTATCTGCGCGCCGTTGACCGCGGCCATGCCGACACCGCCGCAGCCGATCACCGCGACGGTCTCGCCAGCCGTCACCTTCGCGGTGTTCACCACCGCGCCATAGCCGGTGATGACACCGCAGCCGATCAGCGCGGCAAGATCGAGCGGCATCTCCTTCCGGATTTTGACGATCGCATTCTCGTGCACCAGCATCTGCTCGGCGAAGGACGAGAGATTGAGGAACTGGTGCAGCTTCTCAGGTTTCGACCACTGCATCCGGTTCGACGCGCCCGGCAGCAATTTCACCGTGGTGTCGGTGCATAGCACGGTGCGGCCCGTGGTGCAGTTGTCGCAGGTGCCGCAGAACACCGACAGGCAGGTGACGACATGATCGCCCGGCTTCACGTAGGTGACGTCCGAGCCGACCTGCTCGACGACACCGGCGGACTCATGCCCGAGCACCGCCGGCAGCGGGTGCGGATAAAGCCCTTCCATGAAATGAAGATCGGAGTGGCAGAGGCCGGCGACCGACGTGCGGATCAAAACCTCGCGCGGGCCGGGCTTCGGCAGGCTGACATCCTCGATGACCAGCGGCTGGTTGACTTCGTAGAGCACGGCGGCCTTCATCGGCGTTTCCTCGCTTTATGATTTTCGTTGCGTGCGGGTATTCACCTCTCCCATCGGGAGAGATCGTCGCGTAGCGCCGGGTGAGGGTTACGGTCTCACGTTGGAGCAAGACCCCTCACCCGATTTGCTGCGCAAATCGACCTCTCCCTGTGGGAGAGGTGGACCGCGCTCGCGGCCGTAGCGAGCCTACGCCGCCAGAACCAGTTCGCCAACCTCGCTCATGCCGGCCGCACGCTCGCCGAGCAGCAGCGCGGCGATCTTCTGCTGCGGGGCATTTTCCGTGAGCCGGAACGGATCACTCGGCAGCACGCGATGATCGATGACGAGACGCGAGAGCAGCAGCCGGCGCGCATCGCCGCGCATGTCGTGGATGCGGTGCGCCTCCCACGCCAGCGCGACGGCGCTCACGACATGATAGAGCAGACTGGTCGCACGCCGTGCATCGGCCTCGTTGTCGGCCTTGCCCGCGACCTCGCGCGCAAAACCGACGGCGCGGTCAGTCAGGCCGCGAAGGCGGTCGCGCCAGGCCTGCGGCACCGACGCACTGTCATCGAGGCGGGCATGCAGATCGGCGGCGAGCGCGGCTTCGGCGCCGTGACGGCCAATGGCGCGCCGCAGCGCATCGATGGCGACGATGTTGCCGGTGCCTTCCCAGACAGAGCCGAGATGCGCATCGCGCAGCAGCCGCGCAGTGGCGAACTCCTCGATATAGCCGATGCCGCCACGCATCTCGAGCGCGTCGCCGCAGACCTTTCGCGCATCGCGCGTGGCGCGGAATTTCAGCGTCGGTGTCAGGATGCGAAGCAGCGCCGCGGCATCCTGGCTGCCCGCCTCGGCGCGGTCGAGCGCATCGGCCGTGAGGAAGCTCATCGACAGCGCCTGCTCAACCGGCAGCATGATCTTGAGCATCTGACGCCGCCCGAGCGGCAGGTCGATGATGCGATTGCCGAACACCACGCGGTTCCTCGCCACCGTCATCGCGTCGTAATAGGCGCGCCGCATCAACGCTGCGGATTTCACGCCGTTGGACAGCCGCGACGAGTTGACCATCTCGGCCATCTGCACGAAGCCGCGATCGAGCTTGCCGACCGCATAGGCGATCGCGCCCTCCAGCTTGATCTCGCCCGAGGCCATTGAGCGGGTACCGAGCTTGTCCTTCAGCCGCACGATCCGGTAGTGGTTCTGCGAGCCGTCGTCGAGGAAGCGCGGCATCAGGAACAGGCCGACGCCGCGCGTGCCGGGACCGGCGCCTTCCGGCCGCGCCAGCAGCATGACAACCTTGGCGTCCGCGTTCGAGCAGAACCATTTCTCGCCATAGAGGCGCCAGTGCCCATCCTCCTGCGCTGCGCGCGTCGTCAGCGTGCCGACGTCGGAGCCGCCTTCCTTTTCCGTCATGAACTGGCCGCCCTGGGTCAGCTTGCTCATGTCGGTCTGGGTCAGGCCGTCGAGATATTTTGCCTTCAGCGCCTCGCTGCCGAAATTCGCCAGCAGTTTTGCGCAGCCGTCGGTGACGTTGATCGGACAACCCATGCCGAATTCGGTCTGGTTGAACAGAAAAGTGAAGGCGTGTTTGGCCACGACGGGATATTTGTCCGGCCAGCCCATGATGCCCTTGCGGATCGAGAGCGCGTGGATGCCGAACTCGCCAAACGCTGCCTTCTCCAGCTCGCGATAGGCCGGGTGGTATTCGATCCACTGCACGTCGCGGCCGAACTTGTCGCGCTGGTGCAGCACCGGCGGGTGCCGGTCGGCGAGGCGCGCGCACTCGTCCAGAGTGCCGCCGGCAAGCTCACCGAGACGATCGAGATGCGGCTCGATATGGCGGAACAGCGCGTCCGGCAGATGGATGCGCAGCAGATCCGTCAACGCCGGATCGGCACGATAGAAGTTCATGCCCGACGTATCGGGGGCCAGCAGGCCGGCCTGCCCGGCTGTGTCATTTTTCCGCTGCGGTGTTGCCGGCTTTTGCATGATCTTCCTCGTCGTTTCCGCGCCCTGCGGTCGTGCTGCGCCGCTTTAGCGCTTGCCGCTTGGGATGATGTCGATCATGCTCCAGCCGAGAGACTGGATAAAGCCGCAAATTGTCAGGGCGGTACGATCGCCGTGAAGGAGCAATTCGCTCTGCGGAATTGTGATCAAGCCAACCGGCGCCCCGGCTGGTCGTCTGCGCGCCCCGTGCATAAATCAGCGGCTCCCTGTTTCCGAGAGATCACGCCATGGAACACCCGACATACAAGATCGCGCTCATCGTCGGCGCCGGCGAAGGCTTGAGCGCCTCGCTAGCCCGGCTGCTGTCCGCGCAAGGCATTCGCGTCGCGCTCGCCGCGCGAAAAATCGAAAAGCTCGGCGCGCTTTGCAGTGAGACGGGCGCAAAGGCCTATGCCTGCAACGCCACCGAGCCTGAGGAGGTCGAACGGCTGTTCGGCCTGGTCGAGCGCGAGATCGGCACGCCCGACCTCGTCGTCTACAACGCCAGCGGCCGCGCGCGCGGGCCGCTCGTCGATCTGGTCCCGGCCGAGGTGGCGCAGGCGATCGCGGTCAGCGCCTATGGCGGCTTCCTGGTGGGCCAGCAGGCAGCCAGGCGCATGCTGCCGAACAAGCACGGCGCGATCCTGTTCACCGGCGCCTCCGCCAGCGTCAAAGGCTACGCGCAGTCCGCGTCGTTCGCGATGGGCAAGTTCGCGCTGCGCGGGCTCGCACAGAGCATGGCGCGCGAACTCTCGCCGCAAGGCATCCACGTAGCGCATTTCGTCATCGATGGCGGCATCCGCAGCGCGGCGCGGACCGAACCTGCCGACAAGCCTGACTCGATGCTCGATCCCGACGCGATCGCCGCGAGCTACTGGAACGTGCTGCAGCAGCCGCGCAGCGCCTGGAGCTGGGAGCTGGAGCTGCGGCCCTGGGTGGAGAAATTTTGAGGCGATATCTTTGAAGCGATAACGTCACAACAACCGTCATTGCGAGCGAAGCGAAGCAATCCAGAAGCTAGACCCTCACCCTGAGTAGCAGCACTCTTCGCGCGGCGTCTCGAAGGGGCGAGGCCACCGGCCGGGCCTTCATCCTTCGAGACGCGCGTTCCGCGCTCCTCAGGATGAGGAATAGAAAGCCTGGATTTCTTCGCTTCGCTCGCAATGACGGAAAAGAGGGAGGAACAATGACCACCGAAACCACCATCGACACCGGTACCAACGAACTGCTCTGCGTCATCCGCGACCGCGTCGCGGTGATCACGCTGAACCGGCCGGAGGCGCGCAACTCGTTGTCCGACAGGCTGACGCCGGCGCTGCGTACGATGATTCGAACCTGCGGCGAAGATCCAGGCGTCGGCGCGCTGCTGATCACCGGCGCGGGCCCAGCATTCTGCGCTGGCGGCGACGTCAAGGGCATGGGCGCACATCGCGATCCGAAGAAGCTGGAGATGTCGCTTGAAGAGCGCGTCGCCGATCTGCAGGAGCGGCAGCGGCTGCTCACGGGCGCGCTGATCTCGGTCCGCAAGCCGACGATCGCCGCACTGCCGGGGCCCGCGGCGGGCGCCGGGCTTGCCATCGCCATGGCCTGCGACATACGCATCGCCGCGCAATCGGCCTTCGTCGCCACCGGCTACGCCCGCATCGGGCTGAGCGGCGACTATGGCACCGCCTGGCTGTTGACGCGGCTGGTCGGCACGGCGCGGGCGCGCGAATTGATGTTCACCGGCGACAAGGTCGACGCGGCGCGCTGCGAGGCGATCGGCCTCGTCAACCGCGTCGTGCCCGATGACAAATTGCAAGCCGAGGCCTTCGCGCTGGCGAAGTCGCTCGCCGAAGGCCCGCGCCTCGCGCTGCGCTACATGAAGGACAATCTCGACGAGGCCCTGCAATTCGATTTCGAGACCGCCCGCGACCACGAAGCCGAGCGGCTGATCCGCCTGACCAATACGGCCGATCACAAGGAGGCCGTGCAGGCCTTCATCGAGAAGCGCAAGGCGGTGTTCACGGGGAAGTAGGGCGCCGCCTTCCAATCGTAGCCCGGATGGAGCGAGTAGAGTCGAGGAGAGGCGCGGTGACTTGGGCCGTGCGGCAACGTCCCGTTTCCTCTCCCCGCTCATCAAACCGGACGTGCCGATTTCCGGCATCCGGCTTTCCGACTGGTTTCATCACATGGCACGCGGCAGCGGCCCCAGATGCACGCGGCGGAGCCGCAGCACGCCGGCGGGCCCGAAGACATGGTCAGCGGGGAACCTTCGTGTGCCGCGTCCTTGCACCTTGCACCGTCTTCGCAGGAAGTGTCGCACGCGATCATAGACGTGATTGTCGACCGCCCGCAATCGCCGCGAAGCTCTCTCCGTCCACTCCCGGCGCTCCCGCATTGGCGCGGGCCAGTGCATAGGCGTGGCGCAGAATGTCTTCTCGACAGATCTTGTCGTAGAGCAGGTAGAAACGAAAGGCGGGCTCTGCCTTCGCCTTGCAATACAGCCTCCTCTGAAGGCTCCTGATCTTTACCGGTGTTTCAAGGCTCATCGCCAATCACCTGATCCTCACCCTCTTCGTCAGCGCTCCAGAAGTCAGGGTCCTTCCCTCCACCAGAGTTACCCGGCTTCATCGGTACTACGTC
>NZ_JADPKQ010000423.1:0-717 GCF_023074015.1 Bradyrhizobium sp. 142 | reverse complement strand
GACAACGTCTTCGTCGAGCGGCTATGGCGCAGCGTTAAATACGAGGAGGTCTATCTGCGAGCCTACGAAACCGTCGGCGAGGCGCGACATTCGATCGGCCGAAGGCCCCATTCGAGCCTTGACGACATGACCCCGGATCAAGCCTACTTCAACCTTCCGCCGCTCCGCGTGGCGGCCTAATCTCGGCAGAGGCTCCACTTATCGACGCGGAAAGTCTGTTCAGACAAGCGGGACCAGCTCTGGCCTTCGACCGCGACCAGCGTTTCAATTGATGTTCCCGCTGGGCACCAGGTGGTGAAGAAGGCGAGGTCATCATCGGCGATGCGACGACGGATCAGTAGACCGCGCGTCCATAAACCATCATTTGCGCTGTTGAACTGCTCGGCCTCGAGGTCGGCCAATTCGAGATAACACCAGTCGTGCAGCCGCGGTCCCTTGGTTCCGGCTCCCGCCGACAGGCGCTTCCAGTCGGACGGGCGCCGCGTCCGGGCGAGGTCCGCGGCCGTACCGGCGACCGGCGGTCGCTTGCCCCAGGATCGAAACACATGAGCGCTGCTGACCCCAAGCACGTAGCCTTTGCCTGCCCGCCGTAGTTGCTGTTCGATGTCGCCAACACCGTAGACCGTATCACCGGCAACCCACTTGAATGGTACAGACGCGGCTATCGCACGTGCGATCATTCTCGTCGCAAGCTTTGGTTTGGTCGCAAAGCCGACA
>NZ_JADPKQ010000107.1:0-43037 GCF_023074015.1 Bradyrhizobium sp. 142 | reverse complement strand
GGGGCGTCGAGATGGCCCGCAAGGGCGGCGTGCCCGCGGACCGGGTGCTGAACGCGATGTCGCTGGCGCAGATCACCAAGTACCTACGGCAGAAGCAGCACTCGTTCGCTAGGGCGGCCTAGCCGCTCATTCGTTCTTCGGGCCGGCTCCCCGAGATGAGCGGAAATGTTCTTCGAGGTCCTCGAGCGCGTCGCCACCCCTACTGGAGCCGGAGCATCGGGTCCGCAAGCCGGCGCGTCATCTAGGTCAGCGTTTTCGTGGTTCGAATCATATCAGGCAGCCTCGGCGAGTCGGTAGGACCAAGTGTGGACAACCGGGTGGCGATTGACGTCGTCGATGCCGGCCATGATGCGCTCCTTAAGCTCGTGTTTTGGCGCCCTCCTGAAATTGAGGCCAGCATCGATGAGGCCTTGGGGCAGAAACCCGAGGAGCAGTTGCGGCGGGCCAATATCCGCGATCCGGCCGATTCCGCTTACATGTCGAGCGAATGCTTGGTCCATCTGGTCCGCGAGGCACGACTGTCCGGCGACAAGCGTGCCGTGGACAGGCTCCTGATTCCCCTCATGTCGCGCTGCGAGCGCCGGCTCAAGCGCACGATTCCGGATAGCCGGCCGGATGCACAAGGTCGCGACACGCCTGCTCGAGTCCCTCATGAAAGCGCGGCCGATCCATCGAGATCGTGACGGTCCATAGCTCTAAAGGCCTTGAGTGGCCGGTCGTCATTCCTATCAACCGGGCTTCGATGCCCCGCCCGCCCGAACCCTTTGTGTACCGCCGGAGCGACGAGAGCCTGCACTGGGCGCTCGGCCAGGTGACGCCGCCCACGCTGCAGAGCGCGCTGCAAGGAGAGAACCGGGAAAAGCGTGACGAGAACCTTCGGCTGCTCTACGTGGCTTGCACGCGCGCCATGGAATTGCTCGTCATTCCCGACTTCTCCTGGTGCGACGAGAGGTCCTGGGCGAAACAGCTCGACTTCGGGCTCGACGACATCCCCGAACTGGACGTCTCGAAGCTTCGGCGCGCCGTCGTCGCCGCACCTAAGTCGAGCGAGAATCGACAGTCGGCGGAGGTCTTCGCCGAAGAACAGTCGCGGATCGAGCGAGGCTTTCCACCGATCGCATGGACCAAACCCAGCGAGAGCGACCCGGATGTCCTGCCGACCCAGCCCCCGGATTCCGCCGAAGACGCGGCGCTCGACGCCCCGGTGCTGATCCAAGGCAGTCGCCTGCGCGGCGTCATTCTGCACAAACTCATGGAGGAGCTGGCGACCAGAGAGCTCGCCGCGAAAGCCGGCGAAATGAGAGAGCGGGCTCACCTCCTTTGTCGACAACTCGCCACGGACGCGACGGCAACCGGCAAGCCCGATCCCGGCGAGATGGCGGACACCGCCCTCCGCACATTCACCCTGCCCGAATTGCAGCCGTTCATTCATCGGTTCGTTCCGGAAGTGCCGTTGTACGGCGCAACGACCGCGGGTGCCGGCGAACTGATTTCCGGGCGCGCCGATGCGGTCGCCCTGGCAGACGACGGCGATCTGGTCGTGTTCGATTGGAAAAGCGACGTTGCGACGAGCGGACGAAACCGCCTGGCCTATCGGGAGCAACTCGGTCAGTATCTTCATGTCTTGGGCGCACAGCGCGGCGCGATCGTGTACATGACATCCGGCCGCATCGACTGGATCACCGCAGCAGGTTGAACGGACAGGCCGGCACAAGTCGCGTAATTCTCATCGACGAATTCCGTCCTCTTTTCCGGACGGACGTCCCGCTGCCAGAGCCTCACATTCCGCGCGTGTTGCAGGGGTCTAGCTGCAAAAACCACCCGCATCGGACGGTCCTCGCCGCCCCAAGCCGCATTTCCGCCGACGACAGGGTCTTCGTCAGGGCCATTGCCGGGTGCGGCAAGGCTTGGCACCGGCTCTGGACGAAGGTCGGTATCCTTCTCGGAACCGAAACCTTTCCGGATCTCGGTGAATTGACCCGGCAGGCTCGGGGCTTCGCAAAATGTGCGAGGCACGCCATGAATTCGTTTTCGCCGGGCGAGGCGTTCTGCACCGTTGCCGTCATGACGGCCACGTTCCTGATCGAGGTCGCATTTTTCGTACTGATCGGGGTGTTCTGATTCCGCTAGTTCCGTCACCCGCGCTGAGAACTTGCGCGAAGAGGCCTTAGATTCCCACCCTCGGCCCGCCCCGATCAGCCCGGCAGCTCGATCGCCGATCCTCCTACCAGCGGTCGCGACTGGGCGGAACGGACGAAGCGCTTGGCCGAGCGGATGCCCGGTCTAGACATCTTTTCGCAAGCTGTTGTTGAGCGTTCAGGCGGCGGTTGGCGCATCACGGAAGCTCGCCCTCGGGATCCGGAGCCGGCGGCCGAGGCGCATATGGAAGGCCTTTCAGGCCAGGTTTTGGCCCATTGGGTTGGTTGGCACACCGCAGCGAAATGTCTGGAGTGGGAGGTAGAGCAGAAGTCGTCCCACTCAGCGACCGACCGCCGCCTCTAACCCAATTCAGACACCGGCTCTCACTCTTTTTGGTGTAGTAGTCTTTGAATTGAGACGCGCCGACCAATTGTCGGCGCGCTCGTCGATTTCATATCGTCCGCGAACTAGGGCCGATCGACATTCAGGATTCCCAATCGGTTTGATCGCTGATTCATAGAGCTCCATGATTCGACACGGAGCGGATGATGGCGGCGAAGCGATACGAGTTGAACGAGACGCAATGGGCGAAGATTTCGCCATTACTGCCGGGCAAGGCTGGCGACCCGGGACGGTCAGCTGCGGATAACCGTCTTTTCGTGAACGGATGTTTGTGGGTGTTACGGTCGGGCGCGCACTGGTGCGACCTGCCGGAGCGGTACGGCAAGTGGAAGACCGTGCACCAGCGCTTCAGCCGCTGGTGCCATGCCGGCGTCTGGGAGCGGGTATTCGCCGCGCTGACCGCCGATCGCGACAACCAGTATCTGATGATCGATAGCACCATTGTTCGCGCCCACCAGCAGGCCGCAAGCGGAAAAGGGGGGCCAAAGATCAGGCGCTGGGGCGCTCCCGAGGCGGACTGACCACCAAGATCCACATGCTGGCTGATGCGCTCGGCCGGCCGCTCCGCTTCATCGTCACGGCCGGACAGGTTGGCGACATCACCCAGGCGCCTGCGCTGCTCGACGGGCAAAGCGGCGATGCAGTGCTCGCCGACAAAGCCTATGACAGCAACGCCCTGCGCGCGATCATCGCCGGGATCGGCGCAACGGCGGTGATCCCGTCAAACCGCACCCGCAGGATCATCATTCCGCACGACGCCGACGCCTACAAACAGCGCAACCGCATCGAGCGCTGCTTCTACCAGCTCAAACACTTCCGGCGCTTCGCTACCCGTTATGACAGGCGAACCGCGAGCTTTACCGGCTTCATCCATCTCGCAGCCGCCATGATCTGGATGCAATGAATGTCGATCGGTCCTAGCAGGGGCTGGGGGCTTTGGAGCCCGGAGGCCGCGCAATCCTACGCTCGACGGCCGAGAATGATGACTGCCCGAAAGAGGCACCCCTTCGGAGTGTCGTCCATATGGCCTGTCCGGAGAGGTTTGCCTGGCACTATTTTAGCTGCCGGGGTTTAGTTCGCTTCTAGCCAACGGCAACCGCAATGCCTCTTACCCTCCGGAAGATCGGCCCTGATGACTACACGGTCCACGAGGACCGGCAGCTAGTCGGCCGCATCGTCTACGCGACCGAACGCTCTCCCGGGCTCTGGCTGTGGACCTGCGTCGTGACACTTCCCGGACCGCCTTTTGGGGACGCCGGCTCGCTCGATGAAGCGAAGGGCCGCTTCAAGGTCGCATGGGAGAACTTCAAGGCGAAGCATACCGCGGAAGCGTTGGCGAAGGCCTGCGCTGAGATGGACCAAGCCAACCGGCCAGATCGTTATCTGCGTTCAGTGCGTTAGTGCGTCGGCTGGCAGACCTCTCTTAGGGAGTCTCTAGAGAGCGCAGTAGATCCCAACCCATTTGAACGTAGCGAAAGAAATACAGCTCAATTAAACGGGCAAATTGAGGCGAGGAAATGATGGCTACGCCGAGCAAGATTATGCCAGCTGACCCGATGAGAATCTCTTTGATCTCGCGGTGCATGGGAGCAATGTAGCTGATGCGACGGCAGGCTGCGAGTGGCGATTCCAGGCAGCGGATTTGTGCGGAACCCGCGCAAAGGTCTATATCGGCGGCCGTGCCGGGAGTGACGTTCCCAAGTTGAACGTCACTTGCTCGACCGTGTGATGAAACCTCGCCGAGGTGTTAGGGTGGCGGTTCACGGCTGGGATTTCTCTTTCTAATGACAAGCGACGACAACGTGCCACCTGGGGTGCTTGGCCTGTCGCATGGTATAACGTCTAATCCCAATCCCTAATGAGTCGGGGGTGCCGTGGGTATTGTCTTACTCTCGCTCGCGGCGTGCGTTGTCGGTGTTCTTCTCCTACTGGCATTCCGCCGATAGGGCCGACTGCGGCCGCAAGAGTTGCCTTGAATCCTCAGCCCAGCGCCGAAATTAAGCTTTCCTGCGGGTTGTTTTTGACTGTACGCGATTGAGCGCGTTCACTCCATGGCGCGGATGGAGACGAACGTGATCAGTTGGCTGGTAGTCATCATCATCGCGGTCAGCGTTGCAATCCTGATCGCCCACGCGATTGACGCTATACGTTCCTGAGGCGCAGCGCAGCGGCGCGAGATGCCTAGCGTTATCTTAGCTTCTGGGCCGGAATCATACCGCCCAAGCAACGAGAGGAGATATGATCTTAAGCACTCACGCAGTTGTCGGCGGCGCCATCGCTAGTCTGTTCCCGTGGCACCCAGTCCTGGTTGCTGTCGCGGCCTTCGCAAGCCACTTTGCGATCGATGCAATCCCGCATTGGGATTATCCACTTCGAGCGATGATGTTAAAGCATGGCGCCAACAACCGCCGCCTGCTAGCGGATCCGAGGCTTTTTCTCGATTTGACCCTTATCGGCTTGGATGCGTGCGCGGGTCTATTGATAGCAATTTGGCTTTTCGCGACACCCGCAACGATTGGAGTAATCGTGCTCGGCGCCCTTGCAGGGATGACGCCCGACCCCTTACGGGTCGTGCACAGGATGCTTCCGAGGCAGCCCCTGACGACCTTGCAACGTTTTCATGGATGGGCCCACACGAAGCGGAGGCTTAAGTGGCCGCTCGGCATCAGCTCGCAAGCACTCTTTGCCGCATCCGTATCATGGATAGTTTTGACCGTCGGTTGAGGAAGCGCTGCCGCTGAGTGCTTGCATCGCCGAATTCATGGACGCCGCATGTGCAGTCCGTTGATTGCTGGCGACCCGGGGTAAACGGCCTCAGGCGGCGCGCTCCGATGCCGGTGGGAGGATGGTCAGTTGCTTTTGCAGGGTGGCGACGGTCGTCTGCAGGTTGTCGCGACGTTCTCGCAAGCTCAGAGCCAGCATCGGGTAGGAGTGGTTGGCGGGGTTGAAGACACGAGACTTGCGCTCTTCCTCCTCAATGTCGGCATCTAGGAGTTGAACGCGCCGTCGCAGGTCGGAGATCAGCGCATGGAGCTGGGCGGTTGCTTCGAAACGGAGCATCGGTTGCATCGGCTCGCCTCAATATGAAACAGGCCCACCTTGGGTCTGACGGATTGGACATTGCAGAGCAAGTGGAGTGCCAGTCCGCACGCGAGGCGATTTTGATGGTGCTTCAACCGGCCCCCACGGCGCGCCCGTAAAGGAGCAATGGTTGCGGACATCGGAGGCTAGGCCCTACTAATCGGCCCCCGTGCTGGCCGGAGGTCCGCACATGAATCCGCAGCACGGGGGCAGAGCGTATCGGCGCCGCCGCCGACAGCAGGCTCATGATGCACGTGCCTCGACGGGACGCAACAAAGTAAGTTTCAAAAGCTCAGCGGCATGGCGACCGAGGCAAAATGCCAAAATAGCTTTGGGCGAGGGCAACTCCAATGATGCCACCCGCGAGCCCGAGCGGGCAGGTTCATAAATCTTCGCGTTCCAGAATTAACGTGCAGCGCCGACGTCAAGCTTAACACCGGAGTTAAGTTGCCGGCGATCGGGAGCCTTCTAGTGTGCTTACAAACCGTGGCACCATCCGATGTGGCGAAATTTTCCTTACCGTACTAACGGGCTCGGCCAAATCATTCTGGCTGCGCTCACTCCAGACGAGACTTTCGAATTTGAGTGGTTAGCCAATCAGATTCACAGAACTCCTGCTGACGAAATGCGCTTTCGGTCCTTGGCTATGGAGTGCGGTGTGGCAGAAGCCGGCCCAGGCGCAACTCACGTTGCCGGCAGAGATCAGGGCCTAGAGAAGTCCACTGCCGAAAAAACGGGGTCGGCAATACATCAGGTATCGATCGCCCTTGCTGCCGTGGCTAGATGGCGCCGATCTTCAGGCATATCGCGTGAGCAATCATGAACAGCGGGAGCGCGATGAGGAACCATACAATGGCGTCCGAGTCGCGACCCGGCGCAAACTCGCGGTTCGCGTCCGTCTCTTGGCCGTGAGGTACGACTGAAAAGACCTGACTCGGTCGCGTGTGCTTGGCCGCGCGGCGCAAAAGCTGTTTGACAGTTGCTTCGCGCTTTTGCGTGATCTCCGCGCGCTCTTCTAAGTCGGACATCAGCTTAACCTTCAACCCGATCTCACTCCTTCTCGGCGGGCGGCATGCTAGGCGGCGGTGGCGGTGCTCGCTGTGGGGTTTCCGCTGCAGGCTCCGCTGCAATGCAGTCGCCCGCCCAGATCTTGATGCCTCGGACCGCACCGACTAACTTGCAGCCTATCGGCGCTTGCGGCTTCAACTGAGTTGGTGGCGGCCTTTTAGCGGCTTTCGGGGAAGATTGAGCAAGGGCGGCGGTAGTCGCAAAGACCAGCGCGATAGCTCCGAAGATTAGCTTCATGGTCTTTATCCCCTGTGAGTGTCGAGGCACTTATTTCGCGTTTGCCTTCAGCCCGATCTCGACTAGGCGCCGGACGGCGCCTCTGCGGCAGACGCTAACGGGGCCGCTTTGGCTGTGGCCTCGTCCCTCGCGGAAACCTTCTGAAGCTTTTTCACATATGCCGATGCAGCGGCGCCCTCCTCGCTATCAATGAGTTCGCGTTTCACGATTTCATTCTCTAGCAACGAAAGCAAATATTCCGAATCTAACCTTATCCCAGAGAGCCGACGAACTTCCTTGCGGATGGACTCCACCACTTTTTCCGTATGCAAATGGGGCCAGGAATTTCCGGCAGCAGTTTAGTGAAATCGAACGCCCGCTGCTCGGCGACGTCTGGCGACCAATCTTCATCGTAAGGAACGTTGCGCTCCACGTGGATTGCGCCTTTCTCATACAGGAGGTTTAGAAGGCCAAGCCGCTTGAATTCGGCAACGCCCCAAGGCGCAATCCATTCACCTCGTACTCGATCAGGGTAAATCGTTTCACGCTCCAAAACGATGACTTCTAAGCCGCTCCTGGCCAATACCGTGGCCATGGTGCCACCACCAATCCCTCCGCCAATAATCACGACGTCAGGCGACAAATTGGCCATGCAATTTCCCCAATATTAAAAACAAAGTAATCACCAAGTCGGGCGCTTCCAAAGTTCGAATCATATCGCTTCTCTCGAAAGAGCGACGTTGGGCACCCTAGGATTTTCGCATGCGAATCTCACTCTTCAGGCACTATTTCTTGTGTTCCGAATCCGTCGCCGGGCTTGTTTTTAGTACACCGCTCTGAACCATTCTGGCTGTAAGTTGCTGGATCTGATTCATCAGCTCGACGGCTGCCCCCGCAGTGAGAACCAATCGGCAAGAGGGAAATCGCTTCGCGATCGCTGGAGCGGTTTGCTCCGACTTTTCAAATCTCGTCACACCGAAATTTATCCTGGGCGTTTGTCCATCGAAAAAAACCAGATCGATTGCATCAGCGAAAGTCTCGCCGAGTTCGGGCAAATCGACGTGTTGGATTTTCAGCGTTTGCTGTTCCGTTGCTTCTTGAACTTTCTTGACCATACATCACTTCCCATTCCTAAAATGCGCCTAGCGCTCCGGCGTGGGGCAGATCATTCTGATATGAGTTTAAGCATGCAGGAGAAAGTCGGACGCGCTCAATGAAGTCACGCCGGTCAGATTGATCTGCATAGCCTTCGCGCGCCACGTAAGCTCTGTCTTCGCGCCGAACTGGATTGAATACGTGAGCTAGGTCGGCTGAAAGGGTCGCACCGAACGAATTTAAGCCGACGATATCGGACTGAACGGATGCTCCACCGACCAGCCGTCGGGGCTTCCAATATCGTTGGGGTTTCACGAGAGCGCTTAGGCGAGCGTACTCCCTTTCGAGGGTATCGCGACCCAAGAACTCATAAAGGGCGGACAGCTTTTCAGAGTATGGATCTACATCAGCATAGGACAGCACGAGGTGAGGCTTAGCCTGATCGTGAAAGCCCGCCCACAAATGATCGCCATTTACGGCTACGACACGGCCAAGTGGATTTAGATTGGCTGGGAACATCGCATTCATTTCAGCCGCATAGAGACGTGCTTCCCTAAATGCGTCATCAAGATCACTACCGCGTTCTTTGGCTTCAATGACCAGCAGCGGCAGGTTTGCTTTCACAACAAGATAATCTGGAAAGTAGCTCTTCTGCTTTGTGCCCTTGTCGATCAAAAATTTTCGGACGTTTCGCTTGGTTACGATGCTCTCGCTCGAAATACCCAATCCGTAGGGGTTTTCGGTAAGCAGAAGTGGCAAGACAAACTTCTGCTCGACGTCGCTTTCGTTAAGGAGTTCCGATAGTTTTGGCTTCTCGAATGGCATGATCATATCCCCCAGCGACGTAGTTTAGCTGCTGACTGCGGCCTTGTCTTCCTTGTCTGTCCCACACGTGACAATCGGTATCGGCCTGGACTTCTAGCCCGGTCGCGCATGAATTCGGTCCAGATGCCCGCGAACGCGCACAGCGGGGCGGGCCTCGTTCCACATCCTTTTCTCGCTCTTGGGGGTTCGGCTCAGGCGCACATTCGGCGGAGCTGTCGAATGGCACGAGGCAACCGTTGTCAGGCTTCAGCAAGCCGCGCCAATGCGGCGATGTTGTTGATCGTCTCCGCTAATGAGCTGGCGTTCGCATAAATGATCGTATTCTGACCAATAGTGACCACGTCGATGGTGTGAGCTGCGATACTTGTGGGCGTCGAATTCGCGATGAAATTTATCGCTACGTTTTGAACCGCGCTGTTCAATCCGCTGATTGCAGAAAAGTCGAACTTGTCAGCATTGTGAGTGAAGTCGGTAATGGTATCAAACTTACCAGCCCCGGGCTGCGAATCGCCGATCGAGGTATAGACAAAGATGTCGTTGCCGGCTCCTCCAGTGAGAGTGTCGCGGCCACCCCCGCCCTTGATGACGTCATTACCGCCATTGCCAATGATAATATCGTTGCCCGCCCCACACGTCGCCTGCACCGTTGATGCCTGACGCAACCGTGTACTGCGTGCCCGGCGCGGGAACATCGTGCTGGGGGTCACCGGCGAGGGACCTTACCGGCGCGACTGAGCAGCGCGCGCAATTTGATGCCGATGTCCGGTGCGCAAACCTAATCGTTCAATGCGCCGCCGCAATCAAAGCCTCAAATTAAGATTGATGTCCGCGCTGCAGGTTAATTCTGGAACTGGTCGGGCGTAGTCTGCTCACGATGCTCTGATGGGCTGAGGTGGATTCTGGTTTCACCTCGGCGCCGGGAGATTTATCCAAAGCAGCATCAAGGCTGCGATGATGGAAAAGCCTCTTAGGCAAGTCGGCAAGAGCATGCCTTCACGATGACCTTCATCCGGTTAGTAATGTGAGAGCGATACCGACTCGGCTTGTTCTGGGGCGACTGTGTGCCGACCAGCATGGCCTGAAAACCAACAAAGCCGCCGCGGCGGAATATTGGGTGCGACAGCTTCGGCATGGTGAGCCGGACGGCCCAAATGCTCGATGCGGGCGAAACTACCTGAGCTGATGGTCGTCGCAATCCATCAAGCTTCATCTCAGCCCTCAGAATTCGTTTTCATTGAGAACTCAATTCTTTCGGAGACATTGCAATGGCAAAACCTGCCGTTTCCCGTGATGCCTTTCGTGGATTGTTCGCTTTCTATGCTGCGAAGGCTCATCACGACCATTAGCGCGAGGGCGAACATTGCCTTTTGAAGCTGTTCGGATCTGCGGAAGACATTCCTGAAAGCTTATTGCAGCAATGGTCGGACAGAGTTGACCTGCTCGGCTTCGAAACCGTTGATCGCATAATGGAGCCGCGCGCCCGTCAAATCACGGATGACAGCGCGCGTTACGACCATGCCAGCGACTTTCTCCACGCGCTCTTGAGAGACCTCGGACAAAAAGTGCAGTGATCAAAACCGCCGCGCTAATTTTGCGGCCGTCGTCAAACGCGCAGATTTTCTGCGCTGCTCTTGCCGCGCTTACGATCAACTTGGACTTCATAAGAGACCTTCTGGCCCTCAGCCAAGCCCGATAGGCCAGCGCGCTCCACTGCGCTAATATGCACGAAAACATCTTGGCCGCCGTCATCGGGCTGGATGAAGTCGAAACCCTTGGTCGCGTTAAACCACTTCACGATGCCTGTCGCCACGTCCGCCTCCCGTTGAACAATGCCAACAGCTTAGGTCGAGCGCGCAGGAGCGAGCAAGGAAAAACTCCCAGCGTTCGAGCGCTGGCGGCGTTTCGAAGCGATGCTTAGGTGTAGCAATGGTTCACCAATAGCAGACGATGCCTCTTGCGTTTGTGAAGTGGTTCACAGATCGGGACAAAAAGGCCAGCCGGCGGGCTCATGCTTTGAACCTCATCGCTTCCCAGACCTACAACTGGAATGGTGTCAGAGGACCGCCTTAGAATGAGGTGCCCAAATGGTCCCATCCTTTCATAATGCCGATAGACCCACCCACTGGCGCGTGATGGCAGTCGGCTTGGTATTTTGCCTAGCGTTCGTCGCGGTCAGCTTTGCGCTGCGACCGCCGCCGGCTGACGATCGAGTGCTGGTGAAGGCGGATCGCCTGGTGCGCACCGCGGGCGAACCGAGCAAGGCGAGATAGTCTCGCCAGTTGTCGGGCGGCTTTCAGCTACCTAAACGCTCGCGGCCCGACGCGTCTTCGTCCGGTGATCGCGCGCCGGGCCTAACCATTCCCCGCTTCCCCCGTGAGGTTTGGCCGAACCGAGCATAAATCGATTCTCAGGGCACTCATACGTGGCCGTGCGCCCCCCAGAAGGCAATCGAGATCACCCCGCGGACTGTATGACGCGCGGCGGCGGCTCGGCACAGGGCCCCGCCGAAATGATGTGCCGAGCCTAGCCGGTGTCGCTGGTCAATTACTGACCGGATGAGGCCATCATGAGGGCAGAAGGTGCTGTTGGATATTGCTCGGCTGCAACACACGCTAGATTTCAAGAGGCCACAAGCGCCATGCATTGGCCGCCAACCAGGATTGACATCGGTTTTCATGATCCCGCTTTTGCTGAATTTCCTGACAATCCTTTTCATCATCGCAGGCTTAGTGCTGCTTTGGATGAACCTCCGAGCATCGCGGCGAAACAGAATCAACCTCAGCCCGCAGAAGCCTGGTGAGCGGACTAAGCCTGACCAGTTCCAGAATTAACCTGCAGCGCGGACATCAATCTTAATTTGAGGCTTTGATTGCGGCGGCGCATTGAACGGTTAGGTTTGCGCACCGGACATTGCCCCGTCCGGATCCACCCAGGCGAAGCCCTCGCGCATCGCCAGCGCAGACCACATTCTAAACGAAATCCGAACTGTACTTTCCTACTCAAACTCGGGTCTTCGGGGGCCGCGACGTCTTGATCTTAAAAACGGGCCTGAACACTTTCAGAGTGACATTCGCTATTCCTATTGATGGTACCAAATGTCATTTGTCCGAACCTACCCGAGAGCGTGACGGCCACCATCCTTGAAAAGAGCAGCACCGGGTTCACGGTGATTTTCACGCCGAGCCGTGTCCCCATCGAAATACTACCTCTCTTCCAGGCAGACGCTAGGCTTTAGAACTGCCTCGACGGTGGCAATCGAGAAATCCAGGAAGCTTCGCCGACTTCTAGCCGCTGAATGGTCCAGAGCCCGCCCGAATTGGTTAGCGGGTTGTTAATCGGCGTTCGGCAGGCTTGCGGTCAGCGCTGCCGATCAACCCCCAGCCCAAGGTGGCGCGAGCGATGGCCGGCGGCAGTGATGCCCGCCGGCCATTGTCCACATCCACGAGCGGCAGTGGTCGGCCAGCTTTTCGACACGCGAGCAATTGACAATTTGCAGGCCTCATCCGTTTAGCGCCTTCCTATCGGCATGCCCGTCCTCAGCCGCTGTCGCAGCAAGGACGCTCCCCACCGCGTGGCTGATCTACTTCGGCGACGCCCGGGTCAGCGTGATCGGGCGTCGCGTCGGCGTCCCGAATTCGTCGCCGCAATGGGGCTGCTCTTGCGGCATCTACGCGGCGCGCAAGCTGGTCGAGATCGCCGCCCGCATCGAGCCGACCATGCCGCGAAAGAACTATCGTCCGTGCGGCTTCCCGGGGCCCGACTGGCCGGTCGGCTCTTGAGCAACACACTCGCGTGCATCAGCCGTTAATCTGAGCGGATTGCCCACAGTGCCTTGGTAAAATTCGATACCGTCGGCCAGTGTGAGAACCGGTGACTTCGAAATAACCTTCGCGAATAGCTTCGGCCGTCCTGATAGTCCTCCTCGTACTCCCCGGAACGTGAGCACTTTAAGAAAAGCTCCGCAAAAAGCGGGGCTTCTTTTCACCACCTCTGGCGGCCATACCAATCGTCGACCTCTTTTCTGGCTTGGTCCTTGGCGTATCCATATCTCTTCTGCAGATTGCCTTCGAGCTGTTCTTGCTTGCCGTTGATGACGTCAAGATCATCGTCAGTAAGCTTGCCCCACTGTTCCTTGACCTTGCCTTTCATCTGTTTCCAGTTGCCTTCCACGCGGCTCCAGTCCATGGGGCTCCTCCTTTGATTGCCGGAATCATCAACGGAAAGACACGTGGCTAGTTCCTCCCCTTATTGCGCTAAGCGGCACAGAGAATTCCTGCAGCTCCGGAAATGTGTGGCTCCTCGTTTGTTTGTTAGTGAGTGAGTGAGTGAGTGAGTGAGTAAAGACCTACAGAGGAGATTGGTCATGCGACTGTCGACTTTAGCGGTGCTCCTGGTTACTGCCGGCGCTATCGGACCAGCTTTGGCCCAGCAGTCAGGGAGTGCCCAGAACCTTCAGAGTGAAGCGGACAAGGGCATCAAGACCGAGAATTCAGGGGCCTCCGGCTACGTCGGAGAGCAAGAAAAGTCGGGCTCTGCTGCTCATCCGCCGGGCCAACCTAACCTCACAGATATGTCAGGCGCGACGGCAACAGCCCCAAGCGCCCAGAATTCAGGAGCAAGCATCAGCGGCGCTCCTGGCAATAAGAACGGCCCTGCTGCCCAAAAAGGTACGGTTGGCTCCGCCTCCCAGAACCTGTCGGTCCAGGAGCAGGATCCGGCGAACATCAAGGGAATGCCCGGAAACAAAAGCGGGCCGCCTGCAAAGCGATAAAGCTCGCTTTGATGCCGATCGTGCTGGCGGGTGTGCCTGCCGTAAATCACATCCGGCCATATTGATGGTGCAGTCCGCCCAAGATCGGGCGGCAGACGACATTCCCGGCCCACTCAACGCCGCGAGGGACTGGGGCATCCTTGTTCAATGACAAATGAGTGCGCGTGTCGTTGTAGTAGTCTTGGTACGACAGCAGAACGTGGCGCAGATGGCGTTCGCCGAAGACTACGACATGATCAATGCATTCCCTCCGGATTGAGCCGATCAACCGTTCTGCGTAGGCGTTTTGCCAAGGTGAGCGGAAAGACGTCGGGCGGTCTCGAATGCCGATCGACCGAACCCGGCGGACAAAGATCGCGCCATAGGCTTGATCGCGGTCCCTGACTAAGTAACGAGGGATTTGCTCCCAACCGCAGGCTTCCGTGAGCTGATTGGCGATCCATTCGGTCGTCGGGTGCGCGGTCACCCCAAACCACAGGATCTGCCGCCGTTGCATTGCAGGGCGTTCTCCTTGCAGCAACGCCAACTGCTGAGGCCCTTCGCAAATGCTCTCCGCGCTGAATTCGAAATCCTGATGGCTGCGCCTGTCGCCGCTTGGGTGCCGCCTTGTAGGAAAAGCCTGGAGCCAGCCGACGAATATCGAAACTGAGAGCATCTTTTGCTTCTGCGTCTTCTAAAGCAAAACCCGTAGGACGCCCTCGTGGGGCGCGCTGCATAAGCATTGCTTAGAGAAATGGTGCCCAGGAAAGGACTGGATCGCCACCGTCGGAAAACCCATGAATGCAGGCTTTTTTGAGCCGTCCGGCGGATTGTTGTGACCGGAATTGTGTACCGGTCGCAATGGCAACGGGGGCCGTCTTGATGCGGGTCTTCACAATTCCGTGTCGACCGCCCGCTATCGGTTACCGGGTCAGAGCGACGTCCTTGAACGCAACCACTAGGGCCTTCTCCAGCTTTCCCCCCATCCCGGAAAGAACGCTGTACGCCTCCGTCCGAGGCATAGCCGGCTTGTAGTGTCGATGCTCGATCAGCGCGGCGAAAATATCTGAAATGGTAAGCAGTCGAACGATATCGCTGATGCTGTCAGCACAAAGTCCGTCCGGATATCCGCTGCCATCAAGGTATTCGTGATGATGTCGGACAGCATCCAGGATTTCGCTAGAAATACCCGTGTGAGTCTTCAGGAAATCGTATCCTGCCACGGGGTGCATTTCGATAATTGCGCGCTCCTGGTCATCCAGCCGGCCCGGCTTGTCCAGGATCGCCAGCGGGACGTTTGCTTTACCGATGTCATGAAACATGGCGGCAGAGTACAGCCGCTCAAGATCGGTCTTCTTCAAGCCCAGGCTTAGCCCAAAGTCGATGGCTATCCCGGTAACGAGGAGGCAGTGCTGATAGGTCCCCTCGTGGTGGCGCCGCACGGTCGCGAGCCATTCAGTGAGGCCGCGCTCCGCGATGCGATCGGCGATTTTTCTCCCGGCTTCTTTCGTCCCGATGACATCTATCGGCTCGCCCAAGGACACCGCAGTAAACATTGATCCAATGGCAGTAGCGGCGACCTCAATCGCATGGTCTCTCTGCGGCTCGCCAGTTAGCAAGGCTCTTTCAGCGTTTGCAGGATCTGCCAAAGCAGCAAACAGTTTGGCCTGATTGACGATGCCTGGCAGCGCGAGCGTGGCTCCTAGAGCATAGGCCTGCGAGATACAAACGTGAGACGGCTCTTCGACCAGGAATATCCGCTTGGGGATCTTGGTCAGACGGGCACTTCTCTTCTTGAGAGCCGCGATGTTCTCGACGAGGCGTAGGTCGGCGCGGACAACGACGGCGTGAGGCACCTGCGAAAGCTTTGCATCGACATCCAGCCGTTCCGCCGCTATGCGAAATCTGCGGTCAAGAACGCGACAAAGATCAGACAACTTGGCTGCATTGTCAGCCAGAACATGTACAAGCATAATGGCCGCCTCCGTTGAGCGGCTTACTCGCGCGGCTTCATACCCAAAATGATCCTTGATCCTCAGGAGGTTCGTTCAACCACACCAGCGCCTCACGCAATTCCAGAAAGAAGACTCGCTCTTCCATGGTTGATGATGAACCTGCGCCGGACAGATAGAGAATGAAGCCTCCACTCTGGTCATGAAGCAGAGCTTCTTTGGCCTCACAAACTGCAAGAGAGGGGACATCGATGAAGGAGATCGTTCGCGACGAGACTAGCTGCATTTTGGATTTTTGGTCATCTAAGGTCTGGGCCGACAACATTCGCCTCATTGCGCAGGAGCGAGATGATTATTCTTTCCCAGGCGCTCTTTCTTCTTCGTCTTTTCCGTAACGAATTTGATGCCTACGTGCGCCCCGTTGACCCAAACCAACTCGCATCGGCGAAATGCCAGGCCGGTGGACGATAGAAGCAGGAAAAATTCCTGTGCCTTGAGTGCGTCGATAGAGCCTTCTACCTCAAGCTTGGCGCCGATTTCAGAAGCGTCGAGGAGGATGCAACTCCGTCGCCATGTGCCATCGACCCCGATGATGTTGACCATGTGCTTGCGTTCAAACTGAACGCGGGTCGCCTTTCGATTATTCCACCTCATCGCAAGTCCTTGAAGTAACAGCGGCGAGTTTAAGTAATCATTTTCCGGAACTTATAGCTGCATCTCGCAACGCGCAGTCTCAAGGAGCTGACCGATCTTCGCGGATTGGGCCAGTAGCTGTTTTCTGGTCAGTCCATTCCGGATCTGGCCGACGATCAATCGGATGCACATGTTTGCGAGATCGAGCATGAAGATGGCGGGCGCAGATCCTCGGTGGTTTGAATTTGAAGAGATGCCACTCTCGACAGCAGCGCAGCAATGTTGGGCAGAATGGCAGATGGTTCCTGGAGCAAACGATCCGGTTCGGGTCTCCGTTCATCAGGTCGAGGAAATCTTAGGACCTTAGACATTGAGTGGCCCAATAGCTGTCGTTGTCGCTCCCCCCAGTCGGAAGCGATTCAAAGGAATGGCAAAACTAAATTAGAACTCGACGGAGCAGCCCAGTCAGACCGCGCAACTTCATACGTGAGCTCGACCAGAAAGAGCCGAGTCGATTGAAACAAATCTATGGTGCAATCTCACGCCGAAATTCTTAACAAAGGTTGTACGTCGGACGCGGTTCGCCTTATTTATCGAGCATTGGTGCCCAACGCTATCGAGATCTGGTAAAAGGAGCAAAGTGACTAGCCCGATCCTCGTGCGGCAACGTCAAGCACGGTCTCTGGTTACACAGGATCATTGCAAGTGACCGGTAGGGGCCGTTGGCACTTTTTGTTCGCTGGTCGCCAACCGGGCCTGCAAGCGCTTCGAACTTCGTGCTCACAGCTCGCCCAACATCCGAGCCACAGCGGTAGGTGCATAGCACCTTCCGGCCTCGCTCACGAACCCGCCCTTCTCCAGTTCGACCGCGATGGCGCGGAGCGATCGGCGTCCTCCTTTGGGGCTCTTGCGCCGCAGCTTGCGGGCAAGCGCGACCATCCTCCCTCTGTGCTCAGCCGCGTCGATTTCCGCATGGCTCTTCCCGCCCTCCACCTTCACCCCAGTGGATGCTCTGAAATCCGTGCTCACGATCCCGCGAAAGCGCATTACGTTGTGGAGTTGGAGAATGTCTCCACAAACTACAAGCCGCGCCACAACCATCTTTGGAAGATTTCATCCAAACGCTCTCGACCAGCGAGCCTGCGACGGCGACGGTCCGACAACGAGCCTAGACACCCTAGAGATCCAAGGCCCGAGAGTTGCGATCTTATGGCGCGCTCGGGGGCGGAGAAGATCTAAGAAATTTCAATGGCTTGCCGGGATGGCAAAACGGCGAAGTGCATGTCCGGCCTACAGGTACCTTTCAGGCTCAATCACACCGTCGAGGGTTGGACGAGAGGTGGAGGTCGCGGCGGCGCTCAGGCAGAGCGATTCAACGTCGCGGATTGAAGCGGCGGCGCCGAAAATGCCGAACCGGTTCGCCGAGGACCGCGTCAGTTCGCGACGCGCTCCTCCTCCTTCTTGGTCACGTGCCAGATCACGAAATGGTAGTGCGGGACGTCGACTCCGGGATGTCCCGGGTTGAAGTAGATGTTGACGTGGTCGGTCGCGCCGGCGAACGCCGGCGCCTCGAACGCCTTGTGATCGTCGATGTCCTTGATTGAAACCATGTATACGGTCGCTATCAGGCGGTCCTTACGGTCGAAGCACAGGAACGGTCCGAGCGGCAAGGTTTCGGGCTTCACGAACAGGATGCCGAGACTCGGAAAGAACTTCGGGAAGTTCACCAGATCGCTTACCCGCTTGTATCCCTCTCCTTCGGCGATCTTCCGTTGATTCTGCGTCGGACGAACGACGTGGTGTTTCGTATGCGCGGGACGGGCTCGGCGAACAGTCCTTCGAGGAGCCTCGGTCCTCCGAGGAGGCTCGGTCCTCGCCGCTGGCCGCGATATGGCTGGGGCGAAGGGATCCGGCAACCTCTGCGGCGCGGGCTGTTGGAACGGATCCGGCATGGTCCCCTGCGGCGCGGGCCCCCACCCTTGCAGGATCGGCTGCGCGCCGGGCGACACGGGCCCGACGGTTAAGGCGAGCAATGCAGCCAATCCCGAGGCGGCCAACCGATGGCGCATCTCGCAATCTCCCTTCGTTCACTTCGCCTTGTTGCGCTCCCGCCACCGCAGGAAGTCCCGGAACAGCGCTTCGCGGTCCGACTGATCGTTCGTTGGATGCTGCTCGAGAAAGCGGTCGAACGCTCCCTGCAACGCCTGACGCTGGATCCAGCGATC
Source organism: Bradyrhizobium sp. 142 (assembly GCF_023074015.1). NCBI lineage: Bacteria > Pseudomonadati > Pseudomonadota > Alphaproteobacteria > Hyphomicrobiales > Nitrobacteraceae > Bradyrhizobium > Bradyrhizobium sp. 142. The sequence goes on along the minus strand of NZ_JADPKQ010000107.1, from coordinate 24,651 downwards.
CGCAGGGCGAAAGCGCTGCCATCCGGGGAGCGGTTCCGCCAGGTTCACCTCGCGCCATCTCGGGTGATGGCCGTCCCCGAGAAATTCGGAGAAGCGCGAGAAGAAAGTCTGCACGAATGACTCGAGCAGCTGGTAGCGCTGGTTGCGGCTCGGCCAATTGTAGGCGAACAGGGCCGATTTGATCGCGATCGTGTCGATGCTTTCGTCGACCCCGAGGACCGACGGATAGTCCTCGTGATGCAGGGTCGAAGGCAGGTAGTCGCGCCGCAGCGGCGAGGAATAAGGAATCGGCAGGAAGCGAACCGCATTGAACTGGGCGTAGCTCGCCAGCGAGGCGACCGGCTTCGCCGAAACCAGCAGGGTGGCCGAGAGCCGCCCCTTGCGCATCTCGTCGAGCGCCGTTTCGAGGCTCAGGTTCGCTTCGTCGAATTTCACGCCCAGACTGTTGAGCACCTCGCGACCCAAGACAGCGCCGGCACTGCCTTCTTCGCCCAGATTGATTCTCTTTCCCGCAAGGTCGGCCAGCGTTTTGATTTCGGGCCGCGCGATCAGATGGAATTCTTCGCCAAACAGAACGGTGATGTAGACTAGCTTATCGCGGATATCGCCAAGGGCCCTGGCGTCCCGGAGGCGATCGACCAGAACGACAGGCGCGATCGCCATGTCGGCGCCCGCCAAGGTAAGGACGTCGACGACGTTGCGGACGCCGCCGTTTCCAACTAGTGGCAGCACCCGCAACGCCATTTCGCCGTGTGGTCCGGTCTCCTGACCGGTGGCCAGCGTGGTCGCTATTTCCTGGGCTATGGCGAATTCGGTGCTTTGCGGCATGCCGGTAACCAATCCGGCCGTGTAACGGCTCTCCGATACCGTCACCCCCTTATCGCCGCCGGCGCTCTGCTTGCGCGGAGGCGCCTTCGCGGGCTCGGCCAGAGACGTCTGCGCCGCACATCGATCGACCAGTTCGCCGATCCCAGCCGTTGCGATCAATGCGGTAAACAGGCCGATCCGAATCGCTCTGCAGACGCTCATTGCTGTAAAACCTGTTCGGTCCGGATCGGCCCGTTCTCCGCCGGGGCGGCGCCGTGCCGTCACCTCGATCAACAGGCAATTCCGCCAGAGCGTGACGGACGGAATGGATTCGTCTTGTCCCTCCAACGCATCCAAACCAGGGCAGTTCCTGCACTCGCAGGCGGCGTGCGCAAGGCGCGGGCCGAGGCCTACGCGACTATCCCGAGAGTCAGATGATGATGATGTTCGGTTGGACCGATCCGAGATGCCGGCGCATCAGATCGCGCAGGCAAACCGGGAAAAGCTCGGCACGAAACAAGATGTGTTTTCTGCTTATGGGCGACGCGAAAAAAGTCGCAACGATGGCCGAGAATAGAAGGTCTTTGGTGCGTTCGGAGGGCGGTCGCATTTCTCGCGATTTCAATGACTTGCCGAGATGGGTAAAGAAACTAGGTGCATTTCCTGCCTATAAGTGACTTTCAACGCGGACGCCCAAGCTGGCACCAAGTCGGGCGTGGCTCCCCTTCCCTAAGCGCCAGCGGCATAGAGCCCTGCCCTCCGAAGGCAAAGGTCACACGTTCGAATCGTGTCGGGTGCGACAGTTAAATCAGCCACTTACTGCGAATCTTTGTTTTCGACTGGTCGCCGAGGTAAGCACCGGGTAAGCAGGCCGCTTACATCAACCGATCGACACGGCTACCTGCAATATGGCTCGAAGATCAACGCCCGCCCCACCGCCGCCCCTCGCAGTGCGTTGCGGCTAGGGGACGCGCCCGACGACTAGGCGCGTCCCAAGCAAGACCCCTCAGCAAATCCAGCAGGGCATTGTGCGACTTCAGCGTCGGATAGCTGACGTCGAAGAATTCCTACCCGAATCCGTTAAGGAGCGCTGGGCGCCGGAGACTAGAGCGATCGAAGCCTCGATCGCTGATACGCTTGACGCGGCCTTTGGACACAACACGCAAAGGCACTCGCGGTTCAGCGGAGCTGCTGATCTCGATAAGGGTGGTCTCGTTCTTGGTGGAGCCGATGGCCCACACGCCGGGCGCCGTCGTTTCCAGACGTTCGTTGACCTTGACGAATCCGCGGGCATCGAGCGCAACGTCCGCAATATTGAGGCCGATATCGCCGGTGTTTGCGGTACGTCCCACGGCCACAAGCAGATCGCGGCCTTCGACCTTCCGCTCATCCGCCGCCATCCGCAGCCTCACGGCGATCTCGTCTCCAGAGAGGCCGTGAACGCTGGCCGGCTGAGCGCCGAGCAACACCTGGATGCCCTCGGCGGTCAGGATACCCAATATCTCTTCCACGACATCGGCATCCTCGCGGCCCATCAGTTGCCGGCCAGGCTCGATGATCGTCACCCGGCTGCCGAGGCGCCGATAGGCCTGCGCCATTTCGATGCCGATATAGCCTCCGCCCAGCACGATCAGGTGCGATGGCAGATAGTCGAGCTCCAGCGCCTCGATGTGCGTGAGTGCACGGGCCGCTTCAAGACCCGGAATGTCCGGGATCGCAGCGTGCGTGCCGACATTGACGACGACCTCATTGCCGGTAAGCACGCGGGTGCCGCCGTCGTTCAAGGCGACCTCGATCGTCTTCGGACCTACGAAATGGCCGTTACCCATGATGAGTTCAGCGCCGCTGCTCTTGTATGCGCCCAGGTGGAATTCGACCTCGCGATCGATCATGTCCTGTTTGCGGCTGCGCACCTTGCGCATGTCGGTCTTGACGGCGGTCGCCAACGTGCCGAACTGCGCGGCGTTCTGGACGAGATGGGCAACGCGCGCGCTCCATAGTTCGTTCTTGGACGGCAGGCAGGCGACGGCGGGGCACGACCCGCCGACCCAGCGGCGCTCCACGACGGCAACCTTCTTGCCGGAATGGCCCAGATGCCATGCGAGCAGCTTTCCTCCCTGGCCGCTGCCGAGGATTACGACATCGAAGTATTCGGTCTGGGGCATGACTAGACTATTCCCACCGTTTCATCGTTGATTTCGGCATTAGCATCCTGGCGGATCGCCCGTTCTCACTCGACTACTTTTCGTGGATTGCTCGGGTTTGGTTACAGGCAAGCGGAGTTCCGCAGGGAAAATCTCCTGCCTGTCGCATCGCTCCACTTGAGCATCTCTGGTTCCAAACCTGGGGCTGGATCCAGGTCGCGCAGCACTGAGAATTTTCTTCGAGCGCTTGTAACCGCGAGCCTTATTGTCCCGAATTACGTGTTGTACGAGACATCAAGGTTTCGCACGTTGTCTTCGTCTCTCACGAAGAGCGCGAGGGCCCATGCCTGAACTGGACCTTGAAACCGACCGATTCCCAATCGGAAGGGGAACCTGCGTACGGCCAACGTCCAAGATCGACGAACCTCTCCTGCCAAGAGGGCGAGAATGCCATGGATAGGAACGACAGGGATCATCTCCACTTTCAACGACGCGAGTTGCTGATCGGCGCCGCCTACCTGACACTGGGTCTGTCGAAAGCGCACGCGACCATCATCGTCGACCATCTACCCTGGACGCCAAACGCGGGCAATCCGCCAACGGCCGCCCTGCCGGGCCGCTGGATGTTCTTTACCGGCGAGGAAGGCAGAGCCATCGAGGCGCTCGCGGATTGCGTCATTCCAGCCGACCCGCAAACCCCTGGCGGCAAGGATTCCGGATCCGCCATATTCATCGACCGCCAACTCGCCGGTCCCTACGGCCGCCGGGATGGCCTCTATGTCCGCCCACCCTTCATGAAAGGCACCAGGAGCCAGGGTCATCAGTCCGAAAATGGACCAGCCCAAGAATATCGTGAAGGCCTCGCGGCTCTGAATAGGACCTGCAAGGCGAAGTTCGCTGGCAAGGCGTTCGCAGACCTGTCGGACCCGGACAAGGATGCAGCCCTCAAGGGACTGGAGAGCGGCGAGCTCACGCTCGACGGGGCGGATGGCAAGACGTTCTTCGCCATGGTGATCAAGGACGTCCAGATGGGGTTCTTCGCCGATCCGATTTATGGCGGCAATCGCGACATGGTCGCCTGGAAAATGATCGGGTACCCGGGATCCCGCTACAACTACCTGGATTGGGTGAACCGGCACAACGAGCGCTTTCCGCTCCCGCCCGTCAGCATGACAGGCCGGGCGGAATGGACACCGCAAATGCGTTGAGGACGATTCATGGCGAAGAGACTCCCGAAAAAAGACGTAGTGATTATCGGGCTCGGATGGACGGGATCCATCATGGCCAACGAACTCACGGACGAAGGCCTCGAAGTGATGGCCATCGAGCGCGGGCCCTGGCGCGACGCACCGACGGAGTTTCCGCCGAATTACATGCAGGACGAGCTTCGCTACCGCGTGCGTCACGAACTGTTCCTTAGGCCGGACCAACTTACGTTCAGCTTCCGTAACAAGATTGACCAGACCGCTCTGCCGATCCGAAGCTGGGGCGCCTTCATGCCGCCGAACGGCGTCGGCGGTGGCGGCGTTCATTGGAATGCGGAGATGTGGAGGTTTCTGCCTTCCGATTTCGTGCTGAAGACCCATCTTACCGAGCGATACGGCGCCTCATTCCTGCCCGAGGACATGACGATCCAGGACTGGGGCATCACCTACGACGAACTCGAACCGTTCTATGATCGTTTCGAATACCTCTGCGGCACGTCCGGAATGGCCGGCAATCTCCGCGGCCAGATCATGGAAGGCGGCAATCCTTTCGAAGGTCCGCGCTCCCGGCCCTATCCAACGCCGGCACAAGCGCAGCCCTTCAGCCACACGCTGTTCGGCAAGGCTGCGCGGGATCTCGGCTACAAGCCCTTCCCTCAACCTTCCGGCAATCTCTCGCAAGCCTATACGAATTCGCTTGGGCTCCAGATGGGCCCCTGCACTTACTGTGGATTCTGCGAATGGTTCGGGTGCAGCAACTACTCGAAAGCAAGTCCGCAAACCACGATCCTTCCCTATCTCGTTCGCAAACCCAACTTCTCCGCGCGCGACCACTCGGAGGTGACCAAAATCAACGTCGATAAATCTGGAACCCGTGCGACCGGCGTAACCTTCATCGACTCGAGCGGCGTCGAATGGGAGCAGCCCGCCGACCTCGTCATCCTTTCGGCGTTCAGCATGTTCAACGTGCAGCTTCTGCTGCACTCAAAGATCGGCAAGCCATACGACCCCATCGCGAACGCAGGCGTTGTCGGCCGCAATTACACCCATCAGACCGTTTCGACTGTGAACGGCTTTTTCGACAACAAGAAGTATAACTTCAACCCGTTCATCGGGTCGGGCGCGATCGGCATGTGCATCGACGAATTCAACGGCGACAACTTTGATCACGGACCTCACGGCTTTGTCGGCGGCGCTTACATGGGCCAGGTCCAGACCGGCGCCCGTCCCATCGAGAGCGCACTCGTGCCTCCCGGTACGTCGAAATGGGGCGCGGCGTGGAAGACGGCCGTGAAGGAGAACTACCTCAGCACGGTGAAGCCAGGCGCCGGCGTCCACGGCAGCTTCTACGCCTACCGCGACATCTATCTCGACCTCGATCCCACCTACTCGGATCGCTTCGGCCGGCCGCTGATGCGGATCACAATGGACCTGAAAGAAAACGAGGTGAAACAGAACAAATTCCTCACGGACAAGTTCGCCGAGATCATCAAGACAATGGGCGCGGACAAGCTCGCCATTCAATATCGGACCGCGCCGTACGACATTTCGACCTATCAGACGACGCATCTCAACGGCGGGGCCATCATGGGGACTGACCCGACGACGAGCGCGCTCAACCGATATTTGCAGAGTTGGGACGTTTCGAACCTGTTCGTGCTGGGTGCCAGCGCCTTCCCGCAGAACCCCGGTTACAACCCGACACTAACGGTGGGTGCGCTCGCATACTGGGCAGCCGCGGCGATCCGCGACAAATATCTCAAGAAGCCCGGGAGACTGGTGGATGCTTAGCAACAGTCGATCCATTTTTGCAGGCGCGGGGATTGCTCTGTTCGTGGCTACATCTGCTACCGCCGGCGATTCAGATCCGCAGGAGCTCACGCAGATCGAGCGCGGACGGTATCTTGCGATTCTGTCCGACTGCGCGAGCTGCCACACCGTTCCCGGCAGCAACCAGCCGTTTGCCGGCGGACGCCCGATCGAAACGCCCTTCGGCAAAATCGCGGCACCGAACATTACGCCGGATATCGAGACGGGAATCGGAAGCTGGAGCGATGACGCGTTTGACGCGGCGATCCGCAAGGGTCAGCGACGGAACGGTTCGCGACTTTATCCGGCGATGCCCTACACTGCGTACACGAAAATGTCGCGAGACGATGTGCTGGCGATTCGCGCCTACCTAAACACGGTGACACCAGCCCGCAACGACGTCGTCGCGAATACCCTACCTTTCCCGTTCAACATTCGCGCCTCGTTGCGGGTGTGGAACGCGCTGTACTTCAACCAAGGCGACTACAAGCCCGACACTCGGAAATCCGCCGAATGGAATCGCGGTGCCTTCCTCGTGGACGGTCCCGGTCACTGCGGCGCCTGCCACACACCCAAGACCGTTCTGGGAGGCGACAGAACTGACCAATATCTGCGCGGCGGCTTCCTGCAAGGATGGTCGGCGCCGGACATCACCGGCGATACCAGAGTCGGCGTGGGTGCCTGGTCGGCGGAAGACCTCGTAGCCTACATGAAAAGCGGTCACAATCGCGTGTCGGCCGCTACCGGACCGATGGCTGAAGTCGTGTCACTCTCGACCGAGCAGATGACGGATCCCGATGTGAAGGCCATTGCGACATACCTGAAATCCTTGCCTGGCAAACAGGACCATCCGCAAACACTGCCAAAAGAGAATCCTGCCATGGTCGCCGGGGCCGCCATCTATCGCGATCAGTGTTCGACTTGTCACGCCATCGACGGCAAGGGCGTCGCCAAATTGTTCCCGTCTATCGCGGATTCTTCGATGGTGAAGTCCGACGATCCTACTACGTCGATACGCATCGTACTGCGGGGCGCTCGAAGCGTCGGAACCCAGGCCCAGCCGACGGCGCCTGGCATGCCATCCTATGGTCGCCAACTCGACGACGCACAAATCGCCGCGGTGCTCACCTACATGCGCAACAATTGGGGTGCCGCGGCACCCGTCGGAGCCGCCGACGTCGCGCGAGTGCGTTCCGATACAGCATTGCGACCGGACTGAATGGTTGCTCGCGTATGGGTTCGAAAATGGTCCAAGCCCGTTCCTTGTCTCCGCCAGTGCAGAAATGGCTGCGTTGATTGGTAGGCACCAGATGCAACGGAAGATCGTCGCGATTCTCGCCGCCGACGTGGTGGGATATAGCCGTCTCGCGGGGGCTGACGAGGATCGAACGCTGGCGCGCCTGAGGGCTTTGCGCAGTGATCTGATCGACCCAACCATTGCCGTGCATAAGGGACGCGTGGTGAAGCGTACTGGGGACGCCGCTCTCGTCGAGTTCAGCAGCGTAGTCGACGCCGTCCGCTGCGCCATCGAGATACAGAACAGCATGGTCGATCGCAATGCCGGGGTGCCATCCGATCGGCGTATCGAATTTCGCATCGGTATCCATCTCGGCGACGTCGTCGAGGAGAGCGACGGCGACCTCATGGGGGACAGCGTCAATATCGCCGCTCGGCTTGAGGGGATCGCCAGGCCTGGCGCGATCTGCCTTTCCGAAGACGCCTATCGGCAGGTCAAGACGCGGCTCGATCTGGTGGTTGGCGATCTCGGGGAGCAGAGTCTCAAGAATATCGCCGAGCCAGTCCGGGCGTATTCGCTGGAGGTCGGCAAGCCGGTACAGACGGAAGTTCGCTCGGCAACACCGGCGCGGCTCTCCATCGTTGTTCTGCCCTTTGCCAATCTGGGTGGCGATCCTGAGCAGGAATATTTCGTTGATGGCGTGACCGAAAGTCTGACAACGGACTTATCGCGCATTGGCGGCTCGATCGTGATCGGCCGGCATACCGCGTTCAGCTTCAAGGGCAAATCGGTCGATCTCAGGCAGCTCGGCCGCGAGCTCGGCGTGCGTTACGTGCTCGAAGGCTCGGTACAGCGCGGCGGCAGCCGGCTGCGGGTAAACGTGCAGCTCATCGATGCCGAGACCGGCAATCACCTGTGGGCCGAACGCTTCGACAAACCCGTCGCGGATCTCTTCGACATGCAGGACGAGATCGTATCGAGGCTCGCAAACACGCTTAATGCCCAACTCATCGCCGCAGATGCCCGCCGCGCGGAACTCGCCCCGAATCCGGGTTCCATGGATCTTTATCTCCAAGGTATGGCTTGCGCCAATAGAGGAGCAAATCCCGAATACATGGCGCATGCGCGTAGCTACTACGAACGTGCGCTCGCTCTCGATCCCAACAATGTCGAGGTGCTGGTTGGTTTGGCGCTATCCGATGCATCCATTGCTGCGTGGTTTATGACCGACGATCGGGCCTCGCGTCTTGCGATGGCAGAGGCGGCGCTGACGAGAGTGCTCTCGCTTGTACCAGATCATGCCATGGGTCATTATCTGCTCGGGACCGTCCAGATCTCTTCCAACCGCGCGGCCCAAGGCATTGCCGAATGCGAGCTGGCACTGTCGCTGGATCGCAATTTGGCTGCTGCTCACGGGTATATCGGGCTCGCCAAGTATTTCACCGGCCACAGCGAGCAAACCGAAGCTTATATCCGGAATGCACTACGCCTCAGTCCTCGCGATACGAACGTATATCTCTGGACGTTCTTTGCAGGCCTCGCCAAATTTGCCCTCGGTTCCGACGAAGAGGCCGTCGCGCGTTTTAGCGAGACGATAGGCATCAACCGGAATTATCCCCTGGCGCATTTCCATCTCGCCGCTACCCTGGCCCTGCTCGGCCGGCCAGGCGACGCCCAGGCCGCTGCGCGGGCCGGAGTGGCTCTCGATCCGACTTTCACCATCCGGCGCTATCGTGCCGGCGTATCGAGCGACAATCCGACCTATCTTGCGCTGCGCGAGCGCGTCTATGACGGAATGCGCCGGGCCGGACTCCCGGAGGGATGACGCCAGTCAGACTTCGAAGTCGCGGATGCGAAAGGTAACAGCGACTTTTATGATTTCGTGTGTCGGCGCCGCTTGTCTAAGCTTCGTTAATTCCGCGACCCTTCAGAAGGCATACTTGTTTTCCCAGATGCTCCTCAATGCAATCGACGACAACCCGTTTCCGCCAGCGCGCGAGCCCTCCACGACTCACCGGCGGCTCGCGAGCGACCCCTTGGTGGACACGCGACACTTCATGGGCAAGGACGCCCGAGAGCGCCTCCAGATATGGCATAGAGTTGACCTCGCCGCCTTCAATCGCACTCCTTAATTTGGACGGAACGTGAATGCTTTCCGAAAACCACCAGTGCCGGCCGGTTCCGAGACGCTTTACAGGCTCGGCAGGGGTTATCTTAACGACCGAATGAAAACCGATCTTGCCGGTTGACGTCCGCAGATCCGCCTCAGATCTTGCTCGACCATCCGCTATGCCGACACAGAGATGGTTGATGCCATCGCGGAGAACCACCTTGTTTCCATCGGAATTAGCCACGCACGTTTCCATCGATGCTGGGATGCGCCCGCGGTCTATGGCCCTCATAAGACGCTCTACAACCGGTTTCGTTCGCTGGTCGCGCATGGGGTATCTTGGACAGAATCTTCGCCGACCTTGGCTCCGCCCGGCCGCGTGATGATCGAACAGCACGTATCTTAAGGCGCTTCGGACAGCCGCCAGTCTGCGAAAAAGGGGGGTTCAGCCCCGTCTCATCGGCCGCACGAAAGGCGGGCTAAACTCCGGTGACGCGTATCATCCGGCGATCGGCAGGTACTTTTGATGCCATTCTGTATTGCGCGTCTATCCGGTGTTCCGTCTAGCACGCATCGATTTCCATCAGCAGTTGGCAGACGAGCCCTGCCTGATCAAAGCTCAGTCCAACCTGCGCATTCCTGAGCACCTTCGTCACGAGACGCAAGCCGAACCCCTTTTGAGCCGGCTCTCGTACCTCGGGCCCGCCGCGTTCGCGCCACTGCAGAGCTAATCTCCGGCCTGCATCGTCGGAGAGCAACTCCCAAAGCACCTCGACCTGTCCGGACGTAGCGGTAAGCGCACCATATTTGCAAGCGTTGGTTGCAAGTTCGTGCAGTACCAAGTGACGCGAAAGGGCAAGTCGTGGCTCGAGTTCAAAGTCTGGCCCAGCCGCACGGATAGCAACTCAGCCAAAGGAATTTTCTGCGCGTCCGTTTGCTCGATCAGATTGCAGGCGTCAGTGAGACTGGCGATCCTCGCTGAAGGTGCAGCACGGTATCCCTCCGCAGTGAGGGAGTCCGTCTGACTCACGAGGCACTGGACAACAGTCAGCAGGTTTCGAATCCGGTGCTGAAGTTCGTCCACCAACAGGTGGCGCAATGGGTCGGACTCCATGCGCTCAGAATTGCGAGAACCGGTCGATCTCTCCGGAGAGTTGACAGCCATTCTATCTGACATGTCCGATCCCATCCGCATCTCTTGGGGTGGATTGATGGTCAATCTCGCGCCCTTATCGGCAGCGCCGAGCGGCGTACTAACAGCGGCGACAGATAATCAACTTCTTGTCGAGCATCTTGCCCAGATCCTGCTCCGCCTTGTTGAAGCTATCGAGCTTTCTCTGGATGTCATCATCCTCGGCTGAACCTGGCGCGAGGGTCCGTTCTCGTGGCTGCACATGCACCGCCGCAGCCGTTTCGCTTCGGATCACGTCCACCGGTTGATTGCAGCCTGTGGCAAAAATCATTCTGGTGAGACCTGCTGGGTGAGACCTGCTGGCGCCGACCCCGCGAGCCGCCCCCACGGCTACGAGGGCCTTGATGCCAGAGCGGCATTGGCGTCCCACGGTCAGGCGTGGGCATCAACAGGCCGGGCCGTTTGGACGACATTTGTCGAGCGCATCTCGAGTCCCGCTTCGGCTTTCCTGTTGGAAAGCGACATTCTCACGACGTCCTGCTTCAGCAAATAGACTGATACCGCAAGAAGGACGATGTCCTTCATCAGGAACGGCACCGCACCAGCCATCGCGGGAAAGCCGGCCGTTGGATCCCAACCATCCGGCATGAACGGGATGATAGTTACGGTCGTTAGAAATGTACCGGTTGAACCAAGAGCTCCGAGAATTCCGAATCTCCTATCCCAAAATCCCGCATACAACAGGGCCAAGATCGTCCACTCTGACGCACCCAAGAACCGGGCGCCTCCGCGCAGGCCGAAAGCCGGATACAGCCAGGAGATGAACGGGCTATTGCTGATAAACGGAATCATCAGTTGCGCCGCATACTGATGCCATTTCGTGAATCCGAAGAACGCGAATATGATCACCATCGAGGCGCGTAGTACGTGGTATTCGATATCTTCACTGAGAAGACCGAAGCCAGCCAGGATCTTTGCAAGATTCCTGGTCAGATAATTCGTTGTGCCGCGACGCATCGCTCTTACGATGTCTTGCTTAAGCAAATAGAATGACGCGGCAAGAAGCACGACATCCTTCATGAGGAACGGAATGTTACCAGTCATCGCTGGAAAGCCGCCGGCGACCTCATCCCATCCGTTCGGCATGAATGGAATGATTGTAACAGTTGCCACGAATGTCGCGCATGACCCGAGAGCACCAAGGATTCCGGCTTGCTTGTTCCAAAATCCCCAGAACAGCAGCAAGCAAATCAACCATTCCATGGCGCCCAAGAACCAGCTACCCCCGCGCACACCGAAAACGGGGTACATCCAGGAAATGAGAGGCCCGTTGCTGATATAGGGAATCAAAACTTGCGCTTCGTACTCAAACCATTTCTGGTATCCGAACGATAGAAATACGATCACCATCGACGCGCGTATCAACTGATAATCTAGATCCTCCTTAAGAAGACCAGATCTGCTCATAGTTTCCGTGAGATATTTCATCATGATCGCCTCGCTGCTTGACTATTGGGTCACCAACAGATGCCCGTTGACTCCTGACTCGGACGCGGCTCAGGCGTGAACCACGACCAGTTTCCCTTTGGCCTCGTTGGCCTCCATCACGCGATGGGCCTCGCGGATCTCTTCGAAACGGAATGTTCTGGCGGGCTTGACATCGAGCCGACCGGCCGCGGCGTCCGCGGCAATTTGTTGAAGCGGCACGTCAGAGAGACGAAACCCCGGAGTTCCGAATACAAAGCTGCCGAAGAACGTCAGATAGACGCCGCTCGCCATCTGCAGCAATGGGTTGAAGTCAGAGATAGGATCGAGATCGTCAAGCCAGCCGGCCAGACAGGAACGGCCCCCCCGGCGAAGCATGGCAAGGGAATCGAGCATGACGGTATTGCCCACCAGGTCGAGCACCGCATCTATCTTCTTTGCCTCGGGAATATGCTTTGACAGATCGCGGCACTCCAATTCGCAGCGCCAGGCTCCCAACTTCTCCAGCATGTCGAAGCGATCGCCATTGCGCGTCGTCGCGATCACCCGGACCCCGGCGTTGACGGCCATCCTGAGCGCGGCCTGACCGAATGAGGAGGTCGCGCCGCGGATGACGAGCACCTGCCCCTTTCGATCTCGAGATTGCGAAACAGGCAGGTCCAGGCGGTCGCGCAGGTCTCCGGGATCGCTGCGAGTTCGGCCCACGGCAGGCCCGATTCGATCAGCGCAACGTTTGAAGCCGGTACGCTTGTATATTCGGCGTAACTGCCGTTGATCGTGCGGCCGAGGCCGCCCATCAACGCAGCCACCTTCGCACCGATCGGAAACTCGCCGCTAGGGCAGGATTTGACCAGGCCCACGCATTCGATGCCGCTGACGGGAGCCGACTCGGACCACTCGCCCCGACGCATATGAATTTCAGCGTGATTGATGCCGAACGCCTTTACCTGGATGACGACATGTCCCGCCTTCGGCTCAGGCTGTGGGATCTCTTTCATGACGAGGCTGTCGAGGCCGCCGAATTTTTCGAGGACAATTGCACGCATCAGATCACTCCCTGGATCAGATTGCTGGGGCAGTGGCTGCTTGCGGATTCTTAGAATGCGGGAGAAAATCGCGGATCACTGCCGCGATTTCGTCGCAGTGCGTCTCAAGCGCAAAGTGGCCGGTTTCGAAGAAACGCACCTGCGCACCTGGAATGTCACGCTTGAACGCCTCCGCACCCGGCGGCAGGAAGAAGGGATCGTTCTTGCCCCAGACCGCCAGGAAGGGCGGCTTGTGTTTGCGGAAATAGGCCTGAAATTCCGGGTACATGGCGACGTTATTTTTGTAGTCGCCAAAGAGATCGAGTTGCACTTCATCCGCGCCGGGACGCGCCAGATAGAAGTTATCAAGCGAATATCCATCCGGAGAAACCAAGGACGTGTCGGCGACGCCGTGCGTGTACTGCCAGATCGTTGTTTCTGGAGAGAGGAAGGCACGCAGTGCCTTCCGGTTCGCCTCGGAAGCCTCCCTCCAATAGGCGCGGATAGGATTCCAGCCGTCGCTCAACCCTTCCTCGTAGGCGTTGCCATTCTGAGAAATGATTGCCGTGATGCGCTCGGGATGACGAACGGCCAGTCGAAAACCGGCCGGCGCACCGTAGTCAAAGACGTAGATCGAGAAGCGAACGAGGCCGATCACTTCGGTGAAGCGCTCTATCACTTCGGCCAACTTCGCGAAGGTGTAGGGAAACCTGTCGCGAGGCGGCATATCGGACTGCCCGAAGCCGGGTAGATCCGGCGCCACGACGCGAAAATGGTTCGATAGGGCCGGGATCAGCTCACGAAACATATGGCCGGCGCTTGGAAATCCGTGAAGTAACAACAGCGGCGGCGCATCGCGGCGGCCGGCCTCCCGGTAGAACACTTTCAACCCATCGACGTCGGCTTTGCGGTAATGGATGCTGGTCATGAACGGTTCCCTTCGCGGTTCCGGACATCGGAACTTGTTGAACCCAATCGGGTTGAACCCAATTAGGGAGTTTGCGATGCGCAACTCCGGCTACTTCGGACGCATCTCGTGCGTAACTACCTTTCGTGGATCGCGCCGGTTTGGTTACAGGCACGGCGATACTCGCCAACAATTTCTTACCCGCCGCGTTGCTACGGGCGAGATATGCGGAGGCTGGATGTGCCAATCGGGTGGGACGTCTCGCTATGAGACTGGAAAACGAAACGTCAGAGTTAGAGCTGATCGCCAAAGCGATTCAGGCAATCTCGAAAGAGACCGGCTACGAAGGATTGGCTAAAGCTCTTCTCAATGCCACGCTCGGCTATTGCGGAGCGGCTCGTGGCGCTGTGCTGCTGAGCGACAGGGGCGAACTGCTCGACAAGGCCGACGCAAGCTTCTCTCGTGAAAGGGCGAGGTTCTTTGCCTCACAACCTCCGGCCGGCGACTTCCGATTGCCGCCGAACCTCACCGAAAGGGTACTCATACGCCAGGAGACCGTGATCAGTGAGGATAGCTGGGACGGGTTAGCACTGATTGATACGGCGAAGTACGGACCGGGGCGGAAGATGACCCAATTATGCCTGCCCCTAATTCATCAAGAACGAACGATCGGCGTCCTCTACCTCGAATCTGAGCGCAAGGAGACATTCGCGCCAAGGTATGTCTCCGTAATCTCGATGCTGGCTTCGCAGGCTGCCGTCTCTTTTGAATCCGCGCAGCTCTTCGAGGCGCTCCGTGAGACCAATATGTGGATGATCAAGGGCCAGCAGATCGGCCGTATGGGCAGTTATCGATGGAACACACGGACTCTGCTCTCGCGTGCTTCTCGCGAATGCTATCGCATCTTCGACATCAACCTAGACGTAAATCCGGTGCCGTTCGAGGCTTTTAAGGACCGCATACATCCGGACGACTTCCCTGGCTTGGAGCAAGCGCTCGTGGAGGCCGTCAGCACCAAGTCACCATTCAGTCACGAGTACAGAGTAGTCCATAGAGATGGCACGACGTTGCGCGTCATCGCCGAAGGGGAATTCGACCTCGGCCCGACCGGTGATGTCGAATTGGAAGGCATCATCGCCGACATCACGGCACGAACGGCTGCGGAACAATCGCTTACGGACGCGCGAAGTGAACTTGCTCGGGCCGTACGCCTCGCATCGCTCGGCGAGCTCGCGGGTTCGATTGTTCACGAGATCAATCAGCCGCTGACTGGAATCATTGCGAGCGCGGAAGCGTGCCTCCGATGGCTGGCGCGGGACCCTGCCCAGCCCGATGAAGCCCGCAAGTCTGCGACGCGCGTCATCGAACAGGGACGCCAGGCGAGCGATGTCGTCGCGGGCCTCAGGTCCTTGGTCCGCGACGAGCAGCTCCGATTTACCGACGTCCAGATCAATGACGCCATCGAAGAGATTCTCGTTCTCCTTAAGAGCGATTTTGAACGTGCTGGCGTCGCACTCAAGACCACCCTGGATAGATCGATACCGACTATCGCGGGAGATCGAGTGCAGCTTCAACAGGTCGTACTCAATCTCGTGCGCAATGCAATTGAGGCGATGGCAGGCATCAACGGAAGGCCACGCGTTCTGAGCTCTTCTTCAAAGGTCGCCGACGATCACGTCGCCGTCATGATTGCAGATACGGGCATTGGTATCGCTCCCACGAACAGGGAGCGAATCTTCGATGCGCTCTACACGACGAAAGGTGACGGCCTGGGCATAGGCCTGTCGATCTGCCGAAAAATTGTCGCTGTCCATGGAGGACGCCTATGGGTGGAGCAAAGCACGGCGCACGGCGCGACATTCACTTTTACGCTTCCGCTTCGCCAATCCATCCAGATGTCCGGGAGCCACTGAGAGTGTCGCCGTCTGTTCTTGTTCACATCGTCGACGACGACAGGGCGGTTCGTGAGTCACTTGGAGATCTGCTCCGGTCCATGGACTATGAAGTCGCGCTTTATGGATCCGCCCCAGAGTTTCTCAAGGTCGAGTTGCTCGATGTTCCTGCGTGTCTGGTGCTGGACGTTCGGCTGCCGGGCACGAACGGGTTGGAGCTACAAGAGTATCTGGCACGCATCAACATCCGGCTGCCTGTCATTTTAATGACCGGCCATGGCGACATTCCCATGTCCGTGAGGGGCATGAAGGCCGGCGCTGTCGACTTCCTCACCAAACCGATACGGCATCAGGATTTGATTGACGCCGTTGCCAGGGCGATTCAATTGGACCAGGACCGGCGTCGAGAGAGCGCGCAGATTGCTCCATGGCGGGAGCGGTATGCACTCCTGACGCCCCGCGAACGGCAAGTAATGGCGCTTGTGGCGTCCGGACTCATGAACAAGCAGGTCGCGAACGAATTGTCGATCAGCGAAGTCACCGTGAAGATGCATCGCGGCAGCGTCATGCGAAAGCTCGGAGCAAAATCCGCAGCGATGCTCGCTCGGGTAGCCGAGGCCCTCGACATCCCGTCGTGAGGGCGCGCAACCGTTGAAAGCCGAAACCCTACCAACGTATGGGTCTATCCCATCACAACCGAGAGATTTTCACCCAGCGAGGCCGAAGGCATAGTTCGGCTTCGCCTTGTGCTGCCATTCGGCAGCCGGTGAATTTTCAGATTACAGGGAGACGATGCCATGCAGATTCATTCTCGGTCCTATAACTGTCCTCCGGCATCAAATGTCAAACCACGCGCGACCCAGCCTCGCTTGGAATGGAGCCTTCCCTCCGATTACCTTTCCAGGATTGTGCACACTTGGCGAGGTTGCATTCGGTGACAAGCCCGCTCGTCGCTGTCATCGACGACGATGGAGCGCTGTGCTTGTCCCTTGTGGATTTGATGCGCGCCATCGGCTATCGGGCCGAGCCGTTCATCTCGGCGGAGGCGTTCTTGGCGTCTTCCAACCTAATCAGTTTCGATTGTGTCGTTGCTGATGTTCATATGCCTGGGATGGGTGGACTTAACCTCATAAGCAAGCTCCACGAACAGGGCATCATGACACCTGTAATCGTCATCACGGCTCTGCCTGACAGACACTTGGACGATGAAGCGATCGCGGTCGGCGCGCAATGTCTCCTCAGAAAGCCGTTTGAAACAAACTCCCTGCTTGATTGGATCAAGAGGAGCCTCTCCAATGACCGACCTACACGATAATACCTCAACATTCCACTCATCGTCAGGCGTCACCGATGCCATTCAGAGGCCGTCGTCGTCCGATCTCGCGGTTCGCCCACGGCAAATGGCGCGAACAGAAATCCGGTCCGAGAATTGGGACCGGCGCTCCGAGCGATGGGGCTGCCTGATGACCGCCGCACAAGCCGGCGACAATCACGCCTACGAGCAGTTGCTGCGAGAATTGGATGCATGGTTGCGCCGCTACTATGCACGTCGGCTTCCGAGCCCCGCTGCCGACGATGCCAGGCAGGATGCACTTCTTGCGATCCATGCCAAACGGCACACATACGCACCATCGAGGGTCTTCGGAGCATGGATCACCGCGATCGCGCGCTACAAGTGGGTCGATCGGGTTCGTGACGCGTCTCGATACGCCACGTTACCGCTCGACGAGGAAATACCGGTCGCGGACCATGGGGGAGCCGCAATCAGCGCCGCGGTGATGGACAATCTCCTCGGCCGGCTGAAACCCGCGCAAGCCTGCGTGATCCGCCTCGTAAAACTGAAGGGCCTGAGCATCGCGCGCGCATCCGGCGCAACTGGCCAATCCAAAGCGCTCGTCAAGATCAATATCCACCGAGGCCTCAAGAAACTGGCAGCCCTGGTTTCCTGTGACGTCATTTCGTCATCGGCGTCCGGCAATTCTTCGGAGCCTCGGTGCACAAGCCCCTCAAAAAGTCCGTCTATCAGCAAGCCGCACAATCCCGCGACCGAATTATGAAAGGACATGCGATGACGATGGACCTCGTGTCAAGTGGCACTTGATAAAGGAGAGCGAGATGACTGCACGAGAGGTGAAACCAGATCGGCTGAGTGCATTTTCAGACGCAGTGTTTGCGGTCATCATCACCATTCTTGTGCTCGAATTGAAGCCGCCTCAAGCCCGGACCCTAGAAGCTCTCATCTCATTGTGGCCGACTGCAGTGAGCTACGCGGTTAGCTATCTGTTTATCGCGATCGTTTGGATCAATCATCATCACCTATTGCGCTATGCCGACGTCGCGACAGGCCGTCTGATTTGGGCGAATTTCGCGCACTTATTCTCCGTTTCTGTCATGCCGTTCTCGACCGCCTGGATAGCGCAAACGACGCTCGCGGAAATTCCCGTTTCATTTTATGCAGGCGTGCTCGCTTTGGTGAACGCGACGTACTTGCTCTTGTTCATGGAGACCATTGATCGGCCTCAAAGCAAGGATGTGCCAGCCTCCGCACGAATGATAATGCGCGTCCGCTCATTCGTAACTCTCGGACTTTTTGCAATGGCTGCGGTTGTTGCGCTCAAATATCCGATCGGCGGCATGGCCTTGATTTGCCTCTGCCTGATTATCTACCTCCGCCCAGAAGCGCCCAATATCAGATCCAGACACGATCGATCGGAAGTGGACGCAATCAGCCGACTGCCGGGAAGTGTTGCAGTCCCGCCAATCGCCCCGACATCACGATCAAAGACCATTCAGAAACTAGTCAGTGATGAAAGGAAATAGCCATGAAGACAACCAGGGAACCCGTTAGCATTGTTCTGGTTCACGGCGCTTGGGCCGACGGCTCGAGCTGGACACGCGTTATCAAGCCGCTCCATTCCGAGGGACTGCGGGTCCTCGCCGCTCCGATTCCGCTAACATCATTGTCAGATGATGTCGCCGCGCTTGAAAGCGCATTGGAGCGGACCAATGGGCCGGTCGTTCTGGTTGCCCATGCTTATGCCGGCGCGGTGATAGCGGCAAGTACGAACCAAAGAGTTCAGTCGCTGGTCTTCATTGCGGCTCTGACACCTGACGAAGGCGAGACGGCTGGCGAGGTCTTCTATCGCAAAAAGCCGCATCCGGAGGCCCCCCAACTGGCTCCTGACAAGCATGGCCTCCTTTGGATGCCCGACGATCGATTTGGCACCGCCTTTTCTCAGCACGCTTCACCCGAGCAGGCAGCGCTCTTGGCAGCAACCCAGCGTCCCATAGCCCTCGCATGTATTCAGGAAAAGGCACCGAGGCCGGCGTGGAGGTCAAAGCCCTCCTGGTATCTCGTTGCGCAAGAAGATCGGATGATCAACCCGGCTACACAGCAATTCCTGGCGCTACGTATGGGCGCGCAAACGAGGTCGGAAAATGTCGACCATGCGCCCTTGGTTACCGCGCCGGAATTGGTTGTCGAAATAATCCTCCAGGCTGTAACCGGTTTGGCCATGCGTCCGAATACCTAGAGGTGCTCGGTACGTAGGGCAAATAGAGACGCCCAAGACTGCATTCAATTGTACCCGCCGGCCGAGCGCGGCGTGCTGCCAGGACGGAAGGTGAGTGGCCGACGAAACGGAACGGGAGAACTGCAATGACTAATGACATTCTGAACTCGGTGGGGCGCCGCAAGCTGCTTGTGGGGCTTGGTATGGCCACCATTGGCGCCGTGGCAGCAACTCCTGTCGGCCGCGCTGCGATTGCAGATGATCAAGAAACCAAGATGGACGCCGCGAAGCCGTCGATATGCGTCTTCGATGTCAATGAGACGCTGCTCGATATTGAATTCATAGCGCCGCTGTTTCAACGGCTGTTTGGCGACCGGAAGGTCATGCGCGAGTGGTTTGGGCAGCTTATCCTCTATTCGGACGCAATAACCTTGTCGGGCCCCTACACGACGTTCTTCACATTGGGACAGGGTTTGTTGAAGATGCTGGGCACGATCCACAACGTCTCCATCACCGAGGCGGACATTGACGAATTGAGAACGCGGATGCTCACGATGCCGGTGCACCCCGATGTACCGGCAGGTCTGAAGCAATTAAGGGACGCTGGCTTCCGTCTGGTGACATGCACCAATTCGCCTCCCGATCCGCAAAGCAGCCCGCTCAAGCATGCCGGCATTGATGGCTGGTTTGAAAGGTCACTCAGCATCGATCGCGTCCGTCGCTTCAAACCTGCCCCGCAGGTATACCATATGGTGGCCGAAGAATTGAATGTACCGCCCGCCGCGATTTGCATGGTGGCGGCGCACGTGTGGGACACGATTGGTGCACAAAGCACGGGCTGCTCAGGAGCGCTCATTGCCAGACCCGGCAATGCTCCTCTGCCCGTGCACGGGCTGCCCCAGCCCCAGGTTGTCGCTCCGGATCTGCCTGGGGCGGCCACCCAAATGATAAGGCTTTGGCGCTGATCAGCTAGAATTGTCAGACTATCCAATCAACGCCAAATCCGGACGGAAGGTCGCCCATCCTCTCGCGGAACCTTGCCGCCGGGTCCGCGTTCCACGGTAATATCTGGTGGGTGTCTACCGGCCTCGATCATCAAACCTATTGGGAGAGAGCAATGGGACTGTCCTGGCAACAAGGCCCGCTCTCAACGGGAGCAGTCGGCCGGTTCCTCGTACCCGAGCCGCTGCCCAAAAGATTGTTGTATGTCGAGCGGTTGCGTCGGCGCATGCGCGTGCGCTTCGGGGGACTCTGGATCGCCGATAGCGAGCATGTACTCCTGCTCTTCGAACCCGGCCGCTATCCGGTAGCCTACTTCCCGGAGACCGAAGTTTCTCCACGCGTCCTGGAACGCACCGAGCAAACCACCCAACACCCCGATCTCGGGCTCACGTCCTGGTACAGTGTCCGGGCGAACGAGCAAAACATCGCGCCGCGAGGGGCATGGCAGCACACCACCCTGCCCGTCCACGCGAGCGACCTGCAGGCACGCGTCGCGTTCGCCTGGCGGGCCATGGATGCTTTCTATGAAGAGGACGAAAGAATTGTGGGCCATGCCGCTGACCCCTACCACCGCATCGACATTCGTCCGACCTCTCGTAACCTCGTGGTCCGCCACCATGACCGGTCCATCGCCGATACAAAGCGGCCGGTGGTTCTCTACGAGTCCGGCTTCGCACCGCGCTGGTACGTTCCACGCGCCGACATCGACGAGTCCGCTCTCACTGCCGTGAAACTCCAGACCTTCTGCCCATACAAAGGGCTCTGCAGCTACTACACCATTGGTGACGCACGTCAGGCGGCATGGTCGTATCCTGACGCCTATCCCGAGGTCGGCCGCATCTCCAACCTGGTGTCGTTCGAACCGGAGGTCGTCTCGGTATATCTGGATGGCACGCAGCTCCATCTTGAGCCGGGCCAGACGGTGGTTCCACACGGCCCTGATCGCAACCTCGATGTCGCCGAGGTAGTCCACGAGCGAGCATCCGGTAGCGGGTCCGCGACCGCTGCGAGCGGGTAGGACGACTTCCGGTTCCATCAAGGCGGAGCGCGACATGGCTCGACTGCTATCGGTGAACGTCGGACTTCCGCGCGACATCGAGTGGAAGGGGCGCACGGTGCACACGGGGATCTGGAAAAATCCGGTGCGTGGCCGCTGTCGAGTCGGCCGGTTGAATCTTGACGGAGACGGTCAAGGCGACCTGGGCGGCCACGGGGGTGAGCAGCGAGCCGCCTTCGTCTACCAGATCGAATCGTATCGCTATTGGCAGAATCAACTGAACAGGACCGACTTCGTCCACGGACAGTTCGGCGAGAATTTTACGATCGAAGGATTGCCTGACGATGACGTGTGCATCGGCGACCGTTATCAGATCGGCAGCGCACTGTTCGAGGTCACTCAGCCTCGTGTGACCTGCTATCGCGTTGGCATTCGGACGAACGAGCCGCGGATGCCGGCATTGCTGACATCCAGCGGACGGCCCGGGTTCTACTTCCGCGTTCTCGGGGAAGGCGAGGTCGGCGCCGGCGACGAAATCGTGAAGGTGGGAGAGGCGAACGAGCGAATGACCGTGGCAGAGATCAACGCGCTTCTCTATTCGCCCAATCATGCGCGCGATCGATTGGAGCGCGCCTTGCGGATCGAGGCGCTTTCGCCTGGATGGCGCACATCGTTTGAGGCGTTGCTGCGGAGTCAATTGATTGGCGCGGGGAGTGGCAACGCGGGGCTCGCGCCGGCAGCAGCTGCGCATCCGGTTGCACCGGGATTTTGGCCGCTCGCGGTGGCGGCGATCGATCAGGAGTCCGCAGACGTCCTCTCCTTGTCGATGCGGCCCCCAGACGGTCAGCCGCTGCCACCGGCTCTGCCTGGTCAGTACGTCGTCTTGCGTCTTCGACAGACCGGCGGCGGCCCGCCACTCTTTCGCAGCTACTCGCTCTCGGGTCCCCCTTCGACGGAGCGCTATCGGGTCAGCGTAAAGATCGAGCCGAACGGGGCCGCTGGAACCTACCTGCGCGAGCATGTCCGGATGGGCGATGTTCTCGACGTCAGCTCGCCGCGCGGAAGCTTCGTTCCGCAGTCCGGGAAGCGGCCCGTGGTGTTGCTCAGTGCGGGAATCGGGGCCACGCCTGTTCTGGCCATGCTGTACGCGCTGGCGGCGGCCCGCTCGACACGGCCGGTCTGGTGGCTGCACGCCGCTCGCGACCGGCAGCATCATCCATTTGCCGCCGAAGTCCGCCGCCTCACGCTCGCGCTCGCCCACGGCCGCAGCTATGTTTGTTACAGCAGGCCTGGCTCGCGCGACAGGATGGGCGAGGATTTCGACGCTACCGGTCACCTGTCGCGATCGGTCTTCGACGAGGTCGGCATCCCCAGAGAGGCGGATGTCTACCTCTGCGGGCCGACCCGCTTCATGGCAGACATGAAAGAGGCGCTCGCAGCCTTCGGCGTGGCGCCGGAGCGGATTCACGTCGAAATCTTCAACGGCAGCGAGTCGATGACTCCTGGTGTCGTCGGCCCAGCGACGCGAGTTCCGCATCTGCCGAGGGACGACGCCAACACCGGTCCGCTCGTATCGTTCGCGCGTAGTGGCATCGCCGTACACTGGAAGGCGTCAGCCTATCAGAGCATTTTGGAGCTGGCCGAGGCGTGCGACGTCCCGGTCCGTTGGTCGTGCCGGACCGGTGTTTGCCACAACTGTGAGAGCGGCTTGGTTTCGGGCGCGGTCGCCTATGGACCGGAGCCACTCGACAAGCCCGCCGACGGCAACCTTCTAGTTTGCTGCTCGCAACCGATTCGCGACGTCGTCATCGATTTGTGAAGCCTGACCGGATTCGAATTCCAACCGAAGAACCGTCACGGTTCACTTCCAGGAGCGTCCAGCCGCAAGTGAAGGATCAGGGCGGCGCATATCGGACGGAAAACGACGCGAGGCACGATGAACACAACCTGCATGGCAGTCCTGAAGCTCTCAGTCGAGGCGATCACATTGCCGGTGAGCGATGTCGAGCGAGCGCTGCGGTTCTATGTCGACCAGGTCGGCTTCACGCTCGACGTCGACTATTCGCCGAATGACGCATTCCGCGTCATACAGCTCACTCCGCCGGGCTCCAGCTGCTCAAACCAATTCGGTAGCGGACTCACCGACGCGCCCGTCGGATCACTTCGCAACGGGCGACGATTGGCCTCGAGTATTCTTGTTGAGACAAAAGCCGTAGAGAACCGCCGCTGAGCTTTTCAAATTCGGGAGCGAACGGGCGCGATATTCGAAGCCTCCACCACCTCGATAAACGAGATAGAACGCCGCCTTCGTTCGAAGGAGCACAATCGCGCAGATTGGCGTAGTACGCTGCGCTACGTGCCAGTGACCCAATCCACACCAAATTGCGACATCAATCGCCTGCGTACGCCTCAAAACCAGATCGGTACTGCATCTGGTACTGCACAGCCGATCGGGACGCGCTTAAGAGCTGATTGCACTTCGCTTTTTGAGATGTCCCGGTCCAATCCATCATAAGGAAGTTTGAGCTAGGTCCAGCCAGCTGGAAATAACCAAATCTGGCATTGGGCGGGCTTCAACGGCAGCTTTGCGCCAGAAGCGACCAGTCGAGGCTGTGCGCAACCTTGCCGAGTTAGACGATCCAACGATTGGATCCGCCGTTCCTGACGCGATCAGCACAAGCGAACTCGGGCAGGTCCGACCGTTACGTAGCGCTACGGTATCTGCTGCTATTGATGACGAGTCGTTCGGCTGGCCCTGTTGCTTCGATCCACGCCTCCTCCGTCTTCAGCGGCCGAACTGCAGTGCCGGCGGTTCGGGTGCGTCGATTTTCCTTCGGCGAACAGGTTCGGAAAAGGGGTTCGTGGTACTCTAGCTAGGGGGAAAGCAACACGGACCGGCCCCTTTCGAGTGCTCGATTTCAAGAATCCTTGCTCGGTCCGCTTCGATGTCATTCGGCCTGCAATATTGACCTACGACGCATTGCCTCATCAAGAATGTTACCGGAGAACTGACCGTCAGGAGTGGGGCCGCGATACCGAAT
The DNA here is from genome assembly GCF_023074015.1 of Bradyrhizobium sp. 142. NCBI lineage: Bacteria > Pseudomonadati > Pseudomonadota > Alphaproteobacteria > Hyphomicrobiales > Nitrobacteraceae > Bradyrhizobium > Bradyrhizobium sp. 142. Next base: position 346 of record NZ_JADPKQ010000107.1, on the reverse strand, counting down.
CGGATCGGTGTTGCCGATGGCAGGACGGATCAGCATGGGTGCGCGGCGCGAGATCACGGCGGCGGTGGTAGACCGCTATCGATCAGCAGGGCGGGCAGATAAGGGGCGCATTCTCGACGAGCTTTGCGCGGTGACGGGCTGGCATCGCAAGCACGCGGTTCGGGCGCTGGCCAGCCATGTCGCAATTTCGCCGGAGGCCCGGCGGCAGCGAAAGCCGACCTATGGCGCCCCTATCAGGGATGCACTGGTGGCGCTGTGGGAGGCCTCGGATCGGATCTGCGGCAAGCGGCTCCGGGTAATGATTCCGACGTTGCTGCCTTCGCTGGAGCGGCATGGCCGGCTCAAG
>NZ_JADPKQ010000400.1:0-724 GCF_023074015.1 Bradyrhizobium sp. 142 | reverse complement strand
TTCTGAACGTGGCAGGCTGGTCGAGCAGCTCGAGCTGGCCATTGAGGATCTTGAAGAGACCCAGGCCGAGCAGGAAGCCACGGCCGACATGGCGGCACCGGAAGCCGCCAAGCAGAAGCGTGCGCACAATCCGCGGCCGCCTCGACGTCCTCTGCCAGATAACCTACCGGTCGAACGTATCGTCGAACCCGCGCCTTGCGCCTGCGGTAAGTGCGGCAGTGAGCGGCTGCACAAGCTTGGTGAAGTGGTATCGAAGACGCTTGAATGCGAGCCGCGGCGCTGGAAGATTATCGAGCACGTCCGCGAGAAGTTCTCCTGCCGGGATTGCGAGGCGATCACCGAGGCGCCGGCGCCCTCACATCCGATCCCGCGCGGCTTTGCCGGGCCGAGCCTGCTGGCGATGGTGCTGGTCAACAAGTTCCTGCTGCATCAGCCGTTGAACCGCCAGAGCAAGACCTATGCCCGCGAAGGGATCGAGATCGATGTCTCGACATTGGCGGATCGGGTCGGCGCCTGCGTGGTGGCGCTCGACCCAATTATTGAGGCGATCCGGACCCATATCATGAGCGCGGAACGCATCCACGCCGATGACACGACGGTGCCCGTACTCGCGAAACTGAAGACTGTCACCGGTCGGATCTGGACCTATGTTCGCGATTATGTGCACCTCGTGATTATGCGCAGATTGCTGAGGCAGGAGGCTTTAACCGTCGGATTCTCGGAC
>NZ_JADPKQ010000096.1:0-43151 GCF_023074015.1 Bradyrhizobium sp. 142 | reverse complement strand
GCCAGCTCGACAGGCTCAGTTCGATAACGGCGATCAGCGTGCCGTCCGGGTCGAGGGGGCTCGGGGATCGGCTCAGATCGTTCAATTTCTGCATGGGGCCCTCCATCGGTTCACATCAGCAACGATGGATGCAATATCCTCGCCGCCGCCCCATAGCATCTCCCTTGGAGGTTTGCGGACGCCGGCCCCGGTGTGCGCCGAGCCACCGTCATGGGGCCGGCATCCGAAAACCTTCACAAAAGCCGTCCTGGTGCGGTCGGGCGATGAGATGGACCCGGTTTATTTTCCCATAACGACGCAATCGCCTTCGGGCAAACGGTCGCGACCACCTTGATGGGACGGGAAGGCGCCGCTTTGGCCTCTTTCTCCGTGCTCGGCCCGTCACTTTCATCCGTGACCGCGGTTGCTCGCGTGGCCGGCACGGCATCGCTGATTTCCGCCGCAAAATTTCGGGCTGCCTATGCGCAAAGCGCAGCCATCAGGAATGTCGTGCAGCTCCATGCCCGCGCGCTGCTATTGCAGCTCCAGCACGTAGCCGCTTGCAACGCGCTGCACAGGGTGGATGGCCGCATGGCGCGGTGGCTCCTGCAGCTTCACGACCGCGTCCCCGATGACCTCCTTCCGGTGACCCAGGAGGCGCTTGCGCAATTGCTTGGGGTGCGGCGGACGACAGTGACGCTGACGATGAGCAAGCTACGCAAGGCCGGAGCCGTCCCGTCCGACCGGCGCGGATTTGGTGAGATCGATCGGGCGCGGCCCCCCGCAAGGCCCGAGAACGTCATCTAACTCAGGTTCAACTCAGATGGCAGCGCCGGCCAGCAAGGACGCGGCGCCAAGCGCGACCAGTGTAAGTCCAGGCCAATTCGATTTGATCCCAAAGCCGCTGGCCGGTCTTTCAGGTTCAATGGTGTCACTGGTTCGCCCGGAGCGAAGCCGCCTTCCGCCACTTAGGCGGCCTCGCCAGATCGGCTGATACGCCATCTGGAGCACGCCGCCGAAAACCAGGAGCACACCAAGCCAAATAAGTGTCATACTCGTCTCCCGCGCTAATGAATGCCCGAGAAGTTGTCTCCCACGGAGGACCCTCGTCCATTTCGGTTGATTGTTTTTCAACGTCTGGCCGGTGCTTTCGGTCCATTTATGTCATCTGCTTGAATACCACTTAGGCTGGGGGCCTTTTGGCGGAGAATGATCGGCGCTATGCGAGAACCTTCGCGCCCGGCATGTCCACTTTGGTCAGAAGCAATCTTGGGCGGGAAACGCATGGCAGGTCGTTTACGGGCCAAACCCGCAAGTCGCCGCGGCGCGCCTTCCAGTTTTTCAAACTGATCGGACGCTCGGTCTTACCTGCGTGATGGCGACGCCGGAGATCGCGAGCAGCCCACCGACAATCAACTTTGGGGTCATGCGGTCGCCAAGAAACAACACGCTCGACATCAAGGCGAACACCGGGAGCAGCAGGCCGAATGGTGCGACGCGGCCCATGGAGCAACGGGCGATCAGCCAGAACCAAAGGCCAAACCCAACAATTCCTCCGATGAAAATTGTGTAGGCGAGTGCCAGCCAACCACGTTCATCCGCCGTGATCAGGCTCGCCAGTTGTCCATGTTCAAGGAGCGACGACATCAACATGACCTGTGGCACCGTGAGCAGGGATGACCATCCCATCAACATCAGGGGATCAAAAGGGCCGTAGCGCTTCGTCAAGACGTTGGATACCGCGAACGCGAAGGCGGCCCCGACCACAAGCAGCAGTGGAAGCGCGCTTGCCGACAGGCCAAGCCCCGCCGCCAACATGATCACGCCGACGAATGCAAGCACCACTCCGGCGGACGTGGTGAGAGACGGCCTCTCCGCGAGCAGCGGCCAGGCCAACAGCACGGTGAAGGGCGGCGCGAGTTGATATGCGACGGCCGACACGCTTCCCGAGCCGAGCCCAAGGCCGACATAGAAGAGCCCGAAGTTCAGTCCACCAAGGAAAAACGAAATAGCTGCGATAGGGCCGAACTGTTGACGCTTGGGCCTCTTGACGAACGGAATAAGCAGCAGCGCGATGGCCATGAACCGGAGGGCGAGGAAGAAGAGAGGCGGAAACTCCGTAACGCCCACCTTGATGGCCACGAACTGATAACCCCAGAGCAACGGAACGGCCACGGCGCAGACGATCTGGATGGCCGACATGGCATCTTTCCTTTCAAGATCGTTCGGTCTAGATATAGGCGCGCTAACAGCGGAGTCGTCCATGGGTCGTCTACCTGATGAAGCGGCCGAGAAGAGCGTCAACGGTGGCTTGTAACGTGATCCGTGTCGGTGCCGTTTTGGCCACCACTCGTAGCCCCCAAAGGAAGCAGATGAGAATTCGGGCGGCACTTGCAGGCTCGACACCTTCGGCCAACTTGCCCGCCGTGTTCGCGCGGGACAGTGCATCCGCCACCCTGGCCTCCATGGATTTGAAGAAGCTTGCGATGCGGCGATTAACCTCAGCATCGTGGCCAGCCAGCTCCATGGCTGTGGCCACGAGCAGGCATCCGCGCCGGCCATTGGCACCGCTGGTGCGGTCGACGTAGCCGGCAAGGTAGGCCCGTAGGGCGTCGACCGGCTCCCTGCAGGGGTCGAGTTCGAGGTCCATCCGTGTCATGGCATCGGCAATGTAGCGATCAAGCGAACGCAGGAAGAGCGAGTGCTTGTCGCCGAAAGCGGCGTAAAGGCTGCCACGCGAGAGCTTGGTCGCACGAAGAAGATCCGGGAGCGCCGTGGCGTGATAGCCGCGCGACCAGAACACGCCCATCGCGCGTTCGACCGCGGCTTCCGTGTCGAAGCTTCGGGGGCGGCCACGGGGCAACTGCGCTGGAGTTTGGCGGCTCATTGCTGATATATAGACCGGATGGTCTATATATCGCAAGTGGCAGGCTTGGATCCGGAAGCGGACTCGGCCGGGAGGCGTTTTACACGCTGGCTGCAGGCCGCCATTCAATGGCGTCCTCCAGAATTGCCGTCGGTTTCCGTTTACGGTGGCAGAATTGCCGCTGTCTGGTCGATGAATTCGGCGCCGGGTGCGGATTGATGCGACCGCGCAAAGACGAACCGGGATGTCGCGGGTATTTCGGCTTCGGCTCTGCCGTCTTGGCCGATCAGGATCAATCCGGCTCCGCCATTTGCCACGTTCAGAATGATGGGCTCGCCGCTCCAGGTCTTGATTGGCTCCATGCCAATAATGAGAAATTCGCCCATAGGCTGATCGAAATACTGGATACGCAATTGCGGGCCGACTTCGGCCGCAGCAAGTTCAAAGCCGAGCTGCCGAGCACGCGCGTAAACGTCAGCCAGGCTCACGGTATCGGACGTGAACCCAAGCTGGGCCGGCGTTACGAGGACAAGCTCCACATCGGTCTTGTGTGAGCCGACAGTAAACGCCGGTCGAGCAAGAATTTCAGAGGCCTGCCCACCGACATTGCAGCCCAGACCATCCAGCTCGTTGCGCAGCCTGATCGGCCCGGCAAATGTGCCAATTATGATCGTCTTCCATGTCGCCACATCGCGAGCGGACTTGATAGGCAGTTGGGACGGTTGGGCGGAGCGTGTCCTGAGCTCCAGCTTGTTGCGCAAGACATCCCGGGCTGCGCATTGAGCCCACGCGGTGTCCGCGAATTGAGCAACGCAAGCAGCACCTAGCAGGAAAGCTATTAAGTAAAGACAAACTGGTCCTGCACTGGAACGGGCTTTACCTGCCTTGCAATCGGCTCGGCTTGTCGGAATGAACATGGCGAAATCGCTTTTCGATTACGCTCGACAGAAACAGGCCCGCCTCCGAGTCAATAGGAAGAACGGAGGGCACTAACGTCAATGAAGACTGCGCGGCCGGCTTTGAAATGCGCCCGGAGGCGGGGCCTATGGCTTCAAATATTCCAGTTTCCAAATGGCAGGCGGCAGTCCGTAAGCCTGATCATCCGCCCGCTTCATCAGACCAAATGGGTATGATGCGGTTTAACCATAGCACCGACGTGGCAACGGCTCAACACTGAACGACGCGGCGTTTGAATGGGCAAACACTGCGGAAAACCAATCCTAATGGGCGACAGGGCGGCCGGAGTGCCCCGGAGCATGTCTGCCTAGCCCACCATCACACCGCCGCGCTTGATCAGCTCCTTTCCCACCGCCGCCAGATGCACCTGATCCGGTCCGTCGCCGATGCGGATGAAGCGGGCGTAGACGTAGGCGCGGGCGAGGAACGTGTCCTGCGAGACGCCTGCGGCGCCGTGGATCTGGATGGCGCGGTCGATGACGCGGGCGGCCATGCTCGGCACCACGATCTTGGCCGCGGCAATCAGGTCGCGCGCGGCCTTGTTGCCCTCGCGGTCCATCTTGTCGGCCGCTTGCAGCGTCAATAGCCGCGCCTGCGCGATCTCGCAGAACGAGTTTGCGATGTCCTCACGTAGTTGACCAGCGCGTGTGATCACAGATCCGATCAGTTCGCGAAGCCATGTCTTGTCCGCCCTGCCTTGTGAGCGGACATGGACAGCAGTGCTGAGCTTGTCTCACGCCCGGTAGCGGTCGCAACAGCTCACAGCATCTAACAAGGCCTAACGAGCTATTGGCCAGCTTCCAAGCCAAGTTGCAGAGCCAGACGGAGGATTGTCCTGCCCCGCAGGCTCCGATCGCCTGAAGCCAGGAGACAGTCCCATGCCCATGTCATACAATTCCGAGATCATCATTGACAGAGACCGACGCTCGCTTCTGAGCACCGCCGCGATTGGAATTGCAGTGGCGATTTCCGCGAGCGTGTTTCCCATGCATAGGGCGTCGGCGGGCAACGAGAGCGCAATTCGCCCCTTCCGCATCGATGTCCCCGAGGAGGATCTCGTCGAGCTTCGCCGGCGCGTGTTGGCGACTCGATGGCCTGACCGTGAGACTGTTTCCGATCAGTCCCAAGGTATTCCGTTGGCGAAGCTCCAGTCGCTCGTGCACTACTGGGGGAAGGAGTACGACTGGCGGAAGATCGAAGCAAAGATGAATGGGCTTCCGCAATTCATCACCACTATCGACGGTATCGACATTCACTTCATTCATGTCCGCTCCAAGCATCCCAATGCGCTGCCTGTCGTCATAACCCACGGCTGGCCGGGATCGGTATTCGAGCAGCTCAAGGTGATCGATCCGCTCACCGATCCAACGGCCATACCGGCCGGCCTGAAGACGCGTTCGACGTCGTGATCCCCTCGATGCCCGGCTACGGCTTCTCCGGCAAACCGGTTGATATCGGCTGGGGTCCTGACCACACAGCGCGGATCTGGGCAGAACTGATGAAGCGCCTGGGTTACACCCATTATGTCGCCCAGGGCGGCGACTGGGGTTCACCCGTCTCAAGCGCGATGGCGCGGCTGGCGCCGGCAGGTTTGCTCGGCATCCATATCAACTTGCCAGCGATCGTGCCGCCCGAGATTGCTGCGATCCTCGCCGCCGGCGGGCCTGTCCCGGCGGGACTGTCTGAGAAGGAACGCATGGCGTTCGAAGCATTCAGTACGGCCGCCAAAATGGGCAACCGGTCCTATGGTTGATGATGGGGACAAGGCCGCAAACGATCGGCTACGGCTTGACGGACTCTCCCGCGGGCCTCGCAGCCTGGATGCTTGGGCATCCAGGTTTCGCGCATTGGAAATATGACGGCACCGACCCCGAAAAGTCCCGCGACGAAGTGCTGGACGACGTTACACTCCACTGGCTGACGAACAGCGCGACTTCATCGGCGCGACTTTACTGGGAATACAGCGGGCGCAGTCCCGCCCTTGCCGGCCCGGAGAAGACTGCGGAGATCTCGCTCCCGGTGGCCATCACGGTCTTTCCGGGCGAGAGCTATCAAGCCCCGGTGGGCCCGGCGCGCCTATCGCAACCTGGTCTACTTCCACGAGGTCGGCAAAGGCGGTCATTTTGCAGCTTGGGAGCAGCCGGAGCTTTTCTCCGCCGAGCTGCGCGCCGCATTCAGACCGCTTCGGCCCGCAATCTAGTTCAGTCGCGGTGTGGCCAAGACCGTCGCCGACGGGTGTTCAACCACCCGCAACTTACCCGGCGACGCACTGGCAAACAGGAAATCGGAAAGGGCGGACGTTGATAACGTTACTTCGTTGAGGCGAGCAACGAAGCTTGGCGAAAAGCCGGCACCCGGTCGGAAGGCGGAGTGCGTGACTGCCGGTGCAAGTGTGTTTCATATGCAAACGCGGAGCCCAGCGGACGGTAGCCCCTACCCGGCCATCACCCCGCCGCGCTTGATCAACTCCTTGCCGACCGCTGCCAGATGCACCTGGTCGGGTCCGTCGCCGATGCGGATGAAGCGGGCGTAGACGTAGGCGCGGGCGAGGAACGTGTCTTGCGAGACGCCGGCGGCGCCGTGGATCTGGATGGCGCGGTCGATGACGCGGGCGGCCATGCTCGGCACCACGATCTTGGCCGCGGCAATCAGGTCGCGCGCGGCCTTGTTGCCCTCGCGGTCCATCTTGTCGGCCGCTTGCAGCGTCAATAGCCGCGCCTGCGTGATCTCGCAGAACGAGTTTGCGATGTCTTCGCGCACCGAGCCTTGCTCGGCGAGCGGCTTGCCGAAGGCTGTGCGGGAAACCGCGCGGGCGCACATCAATTCCAGCGCGCGCTGGGCGCAGCCGATCAGCCGCATGCAATGGTGGATGCGGCCGGGCCCGAGCCTACCTTGCGCGATCTCGAAGCCGCGGCCCTCGCCGAGCAAAATGTTCTCGGCGGGCACGCGGACGTTGTCGTAGACGATCTCGGGATGGCCGGCCGGCGCATCGTCATAGCCGTAGGTCAGCATGTCGCGCACGATGCGCACGCCGGGCGTATTCTTCGGCACCAGGATCATCGATTGCTGGCGATGGCGGTCGGGATGGTCGGGCGCGGTCTTGCCCATCACCATCAGGATCTCGCAATCCTCGTTCATCGCGCCTGAGGTGAACCATTTGCGGCCGTTGATGACGTAGTTGCCGCCGTCGCGCCGGATCTCGCACTGGATGTTGGTGGCGTCGCTGGAGGCGACCTGCGGTTCGGTCATCGAGAAGCCGGAGCGGATCCGTCCTTCAAGCAGCGGCTTCAGCCAACGCCCTTGCTGCGCTGGCGTGCCGTAATTGGCCAGCACCTCCATGTTGCCGACGTCGGGCGCCGAGCAGTTGAACACCTCGGGCGCCCAGAGGATGCGGCCCATGATCTCCTTCACAGGGGCATATTCGAGATTGGTCAGCCTTGCGTTAGCAAGATCTGGCCCGTGCTCGCCGGAGAGGAACAGGTTCCAGAGTCCCTGCTCGCGCGCCAGCCGCTTCAGGTCCTGGAGCACAGGCGGCGTCCGGTAGCGCGTGGCTTCCGGCTTGACCTGCTCGTAATAGAGCTCCTCGACCGGCTCGATATGCGTCTGCATGAACCGGCGGACGCGCTCCTGGAGCTCCAGCGAACGTTCGGAGTGTTGAAAGTCCATTGTGTTCTCCTGTTCCCTTCTCCCCTTGTGGGAGAAGGTGGCATAGGCGGCCTTCGGCCGCCGTTCTTAAGAACGCCGATGCTTCGCATCGGCTATGGCGCCGGATGAGGGGTCTCTCTCCACTCGCACAACCGGTCGTGAGGAGAGAGACCCCTCACCCGGCTTCGCTTTTGCGAAGCCACCCTCTCCCACAAGGGGAGAGGGTGCACCGTCTCTGCGGCCGTTCGTTCAGCTCTAACATCACGTCCCCCGCAACAGCTCGCTCGCCACGATCCAGTCATTGCCATCGAACTGAAGCATATAGCCGTCCTTGATCGGGCGGAAATCCTGCGGCGTGGTGTTGAGGGTGATGCCGGGCATCAGCAGCGACAGCGGCACGCTCTTCAGGCTCGCCGCCTGCGCCATGATGTTCTCGCGCGTCAGATTGTCCCTGCACTGCTTCAGCACGACGACCAGCGCCTCGGCGACGGTGTAGCCGTAGAGGCCAGCGACGTTGTTGACGTCGGCATTGGGCAGGCGCCGCTTCATGAAATCGATATAGGCCGACATCGCCGGATCGTCCTTCGGCTCGGCCGTGAACGGCTTGAGCGAGCCGAGCGAGAGCACGCCCTTGCCGGCATCGAGCCCCGCCGGCACCATCACGGTGGCCTTGTTGGCGCAACCTGAGGCGAGGAATCGCTGTGGCTGCCAGCCGACCTCGTGGGCTTTCCGGATCGCCTGCGCGCAGGCGCGCGGCGTCACCGAATAAATCATGAAGACATCGGCCTTGGTGCTCGCGAGCGTCAGCACCTGGGAATCGACGGTGGGATCGGCAACCTCGAAGCTCGAGGCCATCGCGATCGCCTTGTCGGCATCAGCTCCGAGCGCCTCCTTGACGCCGCGAAGATATTCCTTGCCGGCGTCGTCGTTCTGGTAGAGCACCGCAAAGCGCGCATTCGGGTTCTTGGCGCGGGCATAGGCGACATCGATCGCGGCCTCACTGGTGTAGTTCGGCGCCCAGGGCAGCGCCATCGACCAGGGCATGTTGGCCGGATCGTTCCACTTCGAGGCCGAGCTGATCAAGAACAACTGCGGCACCTTGCTGCTGTTGAGGTACTTTGCGATCGCCGAGCTCGGCGCCGTGCCCATGGTCGCGAAGATGAACGCGACGCCATCGCTCTCGACCAGCCGCCGTGCCGCCTCCATGGTCTTGGGCGGCGAGAACGCATCGTCCAGCGAGATCAAGTTGAGCTTGCGCCCGTTGACGCCGCCCTTCTCATTGACCTCGTCGAAATAGCCCGCGATCACCTTGCCGGTGATGCTGAGCGGCGACGCCGGCCCGCTATAGGGCATGGTATTGCCGACCTTGATCTCGGTGTCGCTGACGCCGGGACCGTAGGATTTTTGCGCGGAGACGGGTATGGACAGACCGGCGGCAGCCAGCGCCGCGGCCAGGACCAGAGCGGTTCTCATAGTTTCTCCCCGATGATAATCGTCCGCGAGGCAAACGCGCGGCGTGCTGCTTTTGGTCAGCGCGTCAGATCAGCGGAGTTCCGAAAGACGGTCTTGCGTCGAGTTGCTGGTTTACCCGACGCTTCGCCGCGAGCCCGCGTAGGAGCGCCGCAGCAAGGCGAACAGACTGCCGCCAGTTACCGCGCCAAGCAGATAGACCACGATGGTGTGGACCGCGAGCGGCAGGCTCACGTTCATCTTGAAAAACGAGATCGTGACTGTCTCGAGATTTTGCGCGGCGAAGATCACCGTGACGGCAGCGAGCAGCACGATGACGGCGAGATGAACCCAACGCATGAATGATCCCCTCCGGCGACGCGGGCGCCGCTACCAGACAGATCCTTTACCCCGCCTAGCGGCGCCGCCGCAGGCTGAAGCCCAAGCTGACCCAACCCGCGCCCGCCATGATCAAGTCGATGCCGAGGAACAGGCCGAGAATATAGACGCTGTTGACCGGCCAGCGCGCCAGGATCAGCAGTCCGAGCAGCAGCGTGATGACGGCAGATAGCGCCACCCAGACCCACGGGCTTTCGCGCTTCATGCTGAAGGCGAGAAACAGCCTGACGGCGCCGGAGGCAAGCAGCGAGGCGCCGAGGAACAAGGTGAGCAGCGCCGCGGCGAACAACGGGTTCTCAAAGGTCAGGAAGCCCGCGACGATATAGAGCACGCCGAGCAAGGCCCAGATCAGGAACTTGCCCCAGCTCTTCATCTGGAATGCGCCGATCACCTCGGTGACCCCGGCAACAACCATCATCGCACCGACCACGATCACACTCGCCACGGTCGCCATAACCATGCTGCCGAGAGCGACGAAGCCGGCGATGAGATAGACGACGCCAAGGGCGACGATCCAGCCCCACTTGGCGTGCAGCGCTGTAATGCCCGACCCAAGACCCAGGTTTGGGGACGTATCCGAAGCACTTGTCATGACGGCTACTCCTGCATGCGAAGTCCCAAGGCACATCTCAGGATAGCACGAACCGCGCCGGGACAACAGCCAGCAGAGCAGCTCCCGCGGGAGCCCCATTGACTTAAGTCAAGGGCGGACGGAGCGTCTCATGCGCGCGAACGCTCCATGTCGAGCTCGGCCTTGAGATTATCGAGATCGCGGTAAATTGAGGCAACCGCGAGCACGCGGCCCCCTTTGCGGAACTTCAGCAGGCAATCCCTGCCGGAGATGCTGCCGTCGATGGCGATGTCATCGAAGCTCTCGGCGTGACCGACATAGTTGATCGGTACGTCGTAGTGCTGGGACCAGAAGAACGGCACGGCGTCGAAACGCTGCTGCCTGCCGAGCATGTTGCGCGCCGCGGTCTGGCCCTGCCGCTCGGCCACCACCCAGTGCTCGACGCGGATCGCTTGCCCCGAATGCGGATCGGGCCAGCGTGCGATGTCGCCGGCGGCAAATATGCCGGAAGCGCTGCTCTCGAGATATTCATTCACGCTGACGCCACGATCGGTCGCGAGCCCCGCCTGCTCGGCCAGCGCAAGGCGCGGCTTGACGCCGATCCCGACGACGACGAGATCGGCCTCGATGACGCCGCCGCTCTTCAGCGTCGCGCGCATTCCGTCGATCTTTTCCACGGTTTCCTTGAGGTGGAAGTTGACGCCATTCTCTTCATGCAGCGCGCGAACGAAATCGCCCATCTCCGCACCGAGCACGCGCTGCATCGGCCGCTCTTCCGGGGCGACCACGTGCACCTCGAGCTTGCGTGCCCGCAAGGAGGCCGCGACCTCGAGGCCGATGAAGCTGGCGCCGATCACCAAAACGCGCTTCGTACTTCCCGCCGCCTTGATGATCGCACGACTGTCGGCGACGGAACGCAAGGTGTGGACATGCGGCTGGTCGCCGCCGGGGATCTCCAATTTGACTGGCTCGGCGCCGGTCGCAAGCAGCAGCCGGTCGAACGGCAGCATGTCGCCATTGCCCAATGTCACGCGACGCGCCTTGAGATCGATCCCGGAAACATTCGTGTTGAGCCTGAGGTCGATGCCCGCATCCGCATAGTAATCCTCGGGGCGCAATGGCAGCCAGTCCTCCGGCGCGTTGCCGGCAAGATAGTCCTTGGACAGGTTCGGCCTGTCGGCCGGCATCGCGCCGTCGTCGCTAAGCATGGTGATGGCGCCGGCAAAGCCTTCGCGCCGGAGCATCTCGGCCGCCGCGAATCCGGCCGCGCCGCCGCCGACGATGACGAATTTCTCCGGCATCGGCGCCGCACGATGAGGCGCCGGGGGCGCCGGCATCTCGCGCTTGCGCTGAACCAGGATCCGATCCCGGTCGCGCGTCACCTCCCACACTGCCAGCGCGTTCAGCGCCGGCGGACGCGTGGGCTCGCCGGTGCGCAAGGAGAAGCAGGCGTGATGCCAGGGGCAGCGGATGGTGTCGTCGACCACCAACCCTTCGGCAAGCGGTCCGTGGTAGTGGCTGCAAGAGGGCTCGATCGCAAAGATCTCATTGCTCGCCTGCACCAGCAAAACATCCTCCGCACCGACATGACCAAGTAGCTTGCCGTCCTTGAATTCGGTCAGCGAGACGCCCTTGGTCAGGTCAGGTCCGCTCGGCTTGCTTTCCTCGTTCATGATCATCTCCCGGCTCACGCACAGCTCAGGATTTGGACGGCGCCGACCGCGAAAAGTTCCCGTGATCGGCGAAAATCAGGATCGTTCGGCCGCCGCGTTGCGAACATCGAGCACGGCCTGTGCCCATTCGGCGGGACGCTCCTGCGGCAGATTGTGGCCGGCCCCGGCGAACACCCGCCGCTTGAAAAAACCCTCGAACCTGCGCGCATGATGCGCAGTGCCGGGATTGACGCCATCGCTGTCGCCGTCGATCGCAATCGTCGGGACGCGGATCGGCGGCTGGCCGGCAAGCTTCGCCTCGATCCCGGCATAGGCCGGATCGCCCGCGACCAGCGCATAGCGGTGGCGATAGGAATGGATCACGACATCGACGAAATCGGGGTTGTCGAACGAGGCCGCGGTGCGCTCGAACGTCGCGTCGTCGAATGCCCAGGTCGGCGACCACATCGACCAGAGCTGGCGGGCAAACCCACGTCGGTTACGTTCCAGCGCGCGGCGGCCGCGTTCGTTGTGGAAGAGATATTGATACCAGAGCGCGGCTTCCTCCGGCGGCGAGGCCGGCTCCATGGCGCCGGCGATGTTCTGGATGTTGTAGGAATTGCCGGAGACGAGACCTACGACGCGCTCAGGGTACAGAGCCGAGACCACGCAGGCTGCACGCCCACCCCAATCATAGCCGCCGACGACCGCGCGTGGGATCTTCAGGGCGTCCATGAAAGCGAGCAGATCAGCCCCCAGCGCCGCCTGCTCTCCCGAGCGCAGGGTTTTAGCGGAGCGAAACCGGGTCGGCCCGTAGCCGCGCAGCCATGGCACCAGCACGCGCGCGCCGGCCTTTGCGACGAGCGGCGCGGTCTCGGCATAGGCGTTTACGTCGTAGGGAAAGCCATGGCCCATGATGCAGGGCCAACCGGCCGGCGTGCCATATTCGAGATAGGCGATGTCGAGGACGTCGGTCGCGAGTGTTTTGTGCTGCATGACGGATTTACGGATTTACTCGACGTCGTGCCCTGCAACGACCCGACCTATTTCTGCGGCCCTGACAGCGAGATCTCTCGCTCGGCGCGAAACACGTTGCTGTAGAGGTTGGCGATCCATTGCCGGCCGATCTCGGTCTTGTTGAGATAGCCGATCTCGGTCTGGATGTGCGGTGCGACGCTGTTCCAATAGAATTGCGGATAGCGGTTGACGATGTCGGCCGGCGAGTCGTAGCCGAGCTGACGGTTGATGCCGACCTCCTCGAACTCGTAATAGAGCGCATTGGCCTTGCGCAAGTAATTGGGGTCGCCGAGCTGTCCGATGAAGTCGGCGGCGCGCAGGATCGAGGCCTCGTCGTCATACTCCTGCCCTTCATGGGCCGGAAAGCGGGTGCCCTCGATGGCGCGCGCGACGCGCTCGCTGTCGATACCGCGGATCGGTGGCAGCCGCCGCCGCACGAAAAGCTTCGAGCGGTCAACGTGATACATCATCAGACTGGCATCCGAGGCGCCGCGCGGTAGGGACACCTTGGTCCCGGCATCGTCGATCACGAAACCGTCGTCGTCATCCTCCGGAAACAGACCGCGGACATAGCCGATGTCGTGGGCAAGGCTGGCGATCAGGATGTGAATGTAGTCTTCCGCCGCAAGGTGCGTGTGGAGATTGCGTCCCATGAGGATCGCCTGGGCCGCCAGCGTTACCAGCATCGTATGCTCGATATTGTGGTAGAGCGCATCGCTGTTGCCGATACATTCCATCGCGGTGCGCGTCGAGCCCTCCAGCACCCTGGCATAGGACTCGTCGTCGTACCTGCGACGCATGAACGAGCCTAGCATCTTCTCCAGGGTTTCGGCCGCCAGTTTCGGCAACGTGATCATGGATGCAGCCCCGCCTGTCGGTGGTGTTCCACGCCAACTCCCCACGTCTCGTTCGCGTCCTCGACGCAAATCCAGCATAGCCCATCTTGCGGAACTGACCAAACCCGGGGACGAAAATAAGGAAATATGTTACCGTCCCGCTTCGCAACATAGCGGTTGCTGTCACAGTTCAATACACCCGGTTCAATAAGCCCTGGGCGGCCGCGCCGGGACGGTGAACCACGCTCACTCCACCAGCATCACGTCGACGGCGACGCCGAGCTTCTGCTTCGGTGAGCCGACGATGATGCCGTCCACCGGCGAGACATCTGAGAAATCGCGACCGACCCCGAGCACGATGTGATCGTTGGCAACCAAGAGATCATTGGTCGGGTCGAAGTCGACCCAGCCGAGCTCCGCTCCGCACCACAGCGACACCCAGGCATGGGTCGCGTCGGCGCCTTGCAAGCGCGGCCGGCCCGGCGGCGGAATGGTACGCAAATAGCCGCTGACATAGGCCGCGGGCAGACCGAGCCCGCGCAAGCCAGCAATCATGACATGGGCAAAGTCCTGGCAGACACCGTGACGCTTGTCGAAGACCTCGTCGAGCGGCGTCGAGATCGCCGTCGCCTTGGGATCGTAGCGAAACTCGGTGCGGATGCGATGCATGAGATTGACGGCGCCGGCGAGAATGCCCGTCTCGGGCGCAAAGCTCGCCTCCGCATAGGCGCTGACGGGCCGCAGCACCGGCACAAGGGGACTTGCAAAGACATAGCCCACTGGCGAGGACGGCCCGAGGCTCGTCGCCTCGAAGGCCAGGTCGCGGATGCCCTCCCAGGACGGGCTCGCGGCGTCACGCGGCGGCGTCTGGCGCGACACCGACACGCGCGAGCGCGAGTCGATCCGCAAGGTCCGATGCGCGGCCTCGATCACCACGCTCTCGGTCAGCGTGCCGAAGAAATCGCGCCGGACGTTGCGCTCCGCCGGGCGCGGCCGAATCTCGACATTGTGCGAGATCAGCTCCTGGCCGCCGCCGCTCCTCGGCTCCAGCCGGAGCGTGCAGCGGGCGAAGCTGACCGCGCTCTCGTACTCGTAGGTAGTGACGTGACGGATGTCGTAGATCACGCCAGCCCCGTCAGCTTTTCCGGCCGGCTGGCATTGGGACCATGCGGAAAATAGTGCAGCCCGATTGCTTCAGCGAGGCTGAGCAGGTCCTGCTCCAGCGCGAACAGCGTCTTGACCTCGAGCTTCTCGGCTTCGGCGGTCGCCAGCATCGCCTGCACCGCGACCGCGAGCCGCTGCGGCCGCTCGATCAGGCCGTGTTCCTTCAGGCTCGGCAGCGCCGCGATGTGCTCGTTCAGCGTCGTGACCTGGAATGCGACCGAGCGCGGGTTGTAGCCATCGAGCACCGCAAGGTCGCGCACCGGGGCCAGGATCGGCGCCAGCAGATAGCGCGAACGGTAAGTGATTTGTGAATCCACCAGCGTCAGCAGGATATCGAGATCCTCGTCGCAAGCCTCGTCATAGGCGAACTGGCGCGCGAAGCGCGTGGTGTTGATAGCGCGCTCGGCGCGGCGGCCGATATCCAGGAAGCGCCAGCCTGCGGCTCGGTTCATGTTCTCCTGCGCGAGGCCGGCAAAGCTCGCAAGCTCCTGCAAGGTCAGCTCCGCGGCGCTCAGCACGCTGTCGTCGTCCTCGACCTCCCAGGCCAGCCGTTCGGCCATTTCGGTGATGACCTGCCAGGCATCCGGCGACAGCCGCTCGCGCAAGGAGGTCGCCGTTCGCTGTGCCGCGCGCACCAGCGACAACGCCGAGCCGGGACGCTCGGCGCTCTGCAGCGCTTCGGCGGCGATGCGCCCGGGTGCCGCGCGCGAAGCTTGCGAAATCGCACCCCAGGACACCAGCATGCGCTGGATGCGTTCGATCGACTGCATCGTGGCCGAGGTGCCCTTGTTGGGCCCGCTTGGCGAGCTCAAGGCGCGCACCAGGCGCAGCGTCGCCTCGGCGCGTTCGAGATAGCGGCCGAGCCAGAACAGATTGTCGGCAGCCCGGCTGGGCAGCACGCCCGCGATGCGGCGGATCCGCACCTGATCGGTCGCCGGCAGCAGCGTCGCGGTCGAGACCTGCTTTTCGGAGACGACCCAGACATCGGCGGCGCGCGCGCCGTCGCCCATCGACACCGCGCGCGCATCCGCCTGTTCGGCGATCCGGCAGAAGCCGCCGGGCATGATGGTCCAGCCATCGGCCGTCGCGGCCGCGAACACGCGCAGCACGAAGGGGCGCGGCGTGAGCTGCCCCTGCTCCCAGACCGGCATGGTCGAGAGCCGCACCACCTCCTGGCCGACATAGTCCATGCCACGGCCGTTGATGGAGTCGACCAGGCGCCGGCGGCCGCTTGCATCGAGCTCGCTCGCAAGCACCGGTCCGTTGCCGTCGAAACCCGGAACGCCGCGCCGATAGGCGCCTCCGATCGCGACTTCGTCGAGCCGCGACAGCACCTCGTCGCGCGCCAAGCGCTGGCCGCACCACCAGGTCGCGATATGCGGCATCTTCAGCTCTTCGCCGAGCAGGCGGCGGCTCAGGGCCGGCAGGAAGCCGAGCAGCGCGCGGGCCTCCAGCACACCGGAGCCGGGCATGTTGGCGACGACGACGCCGTCCTTGCGCAGCACGTCGATCAGGCCGGGCACACCCAGCCGCGAGGAGGCATCGAGCTCGAGCGGATCGAGCGAGTTGGAATCGACGCGGCGCAACAGCACGTCGAGCCGCTTGAGTCCTGCGACGGTTCGGATGTGGACGCGGTTGTCACTGACGGCAAGATCGTCGCCCTCGACCAGCAGGAAGCCGAGATAGCGCGCCAGCGTCGCATGCTCGAAATAGGTCTCGCTGAAGCTGCCGGGCGAGAGCACGCCGATGCGCGGCTCGTCGCGGTCGGCGCTGGCGCGAAGCGAGTCGCGAAAGGCCTCGAAGAACGGCGCGACGCGCGGCACCTTCATCGACTTGTAGAGATCGGAGAAGGCGCGCGAGAGCACCAGGCGGTTCTCCAGCGCGTAGCCCGCGCCCGATGGCGCCTGCGTGCGGTCGCCGAGCACCCACCAGCGGCCGTCGGGCCCGCGGCCGACATCCGC
Organism: Bradyrhizobium sp. 142; assembly: GCF_023074015.1. Taxonomy (NCBI): domain Bacteria; kingdom Pseudomonadati; phylum Pseudomonadota; class Alphaproteobacteria; order Hyphomicrobiales; family Nitrobacteraceae; genus Bradyrhizobium; species Bradyrhizobium sp. 142. The sequence continues at coordinate 26,655 of NZ_JADPKQ010000096.1, read as the reverse complement.
GGCATAGATCGAGAGATAGCGCCCGCCGGGCGGCGGGACGCCGCAGACGGGCCGCAGATATTCGGCGCTGCCGGCGATCGCGGCCGCGGGCAGCGCGCCCTCGGCAACCAGCCGTCCCTCGCCATAGATGTCCCGCAGCACCAGCTCGAGCAGCTCGGCGCGCTGCTTGATGCCGGCGGTGAGCTGGCGCCAGTCGGCCTCGTCGATCAGGAGCGGCAGGTGGCTGAGCGGCCAGGTCCGGTCGGCGGCATCGCCGGGCGCGCGGTAGGTGACGCCCGCCTCGCGCAAATGCCGGTCGGCCATGGCGAAGCGCCGTTCGATCTCGTCGGGCGCGAGCGCGCCGAAGGCATCGAGGAAGCGGCTCCAGACCGCGCGCGGGGCCCCGTCGGGGCCGAGGAACTCGTCGGGGATGCCGGGCAGGCGGCTATAGTCGCGAACCCATTGCGCGACGCGGCGCCGGCCGGACGCCCTGCCCGCCTGGTCGTTCTCTTCGGCTGCGCCCTCGCCCATGCGAGTCTCCTTGCCCCACCCAAATACTCATTGCAGGAGCGGCGTTCGCAAGTCGAGGGTCAGCGGAAACTCATTTGTGCGTTCCTCCGGCGGCGGCCGGATCGGGCCGGGCGTATGGCCATGGTCCTGGAAGCGCGCGAGCCGCCGCGCCTCGGCCTCGTAGGTGTTGACGGGCTTGGTGTCGTAGCTGCGGCCGCCGGGATGGGCGACGTGGTAGACGCAGCCGCCGAGCGAGCGGCCATTCCAGGTGTCGATGAGATCGAAGGTCAAGGGCGCATGGACCGGAATGGTCGGGTGCAGGCCGGAGGCCGGCTGCCAGGCCTTGAAGCGGACGCCGGCGACGGCCTCGCCCGAGCGGCCGGTCGAGGTCATCGGCAGGCGCCGGCCGTTGCAGGTCACGACATGGCGGCCCTCGACAAAGCCCTCCGCCTTGACCTGGAGCCGTTCGACGGAGCTATCGACGTAGCGCACCGTGCCGCCGGCCGAGCCCTCCTCGCCGAGCACATGCCAGGGCTCCAGCGCCTGGCGCAATTCCAGCGTCACGCCGCCATGATGGACACGGCCGAAGGCGGGGAAGCGGAATTCGAGCTGGGCCAGATACCATTCCGGCTCGAACGGATAGCCGGACTGCTTCAACTCCGAGAGCACATCCAGAAAGTCTTCCCAGATGAAATGCGGCAGCATGAAGCGATCATGCAGCGCGGTGCCCCAGCGCACGAACTTGCCAGCTTGCGGCTCGCGCCAGAGCTTTGCGATCAGCGCGCGGATGAGGAGCTGCTGGGCCAGCGACATGCGGGGATCGGGCGGCATTTCGAGCGCGCGGAATTCGACGAGGCCGAGCCGCCCCGTGGGGCCATCCGGCGAATAGAGCTTATCGATACAGATCTCGGCGCGGTGGGTGTTGCCGGTGATATCGACGAGCAGGTGCCGGAACAGCCGGTCTACCAGCCACAGCGGCGCCTGGTAACCCGGCGGCGGCACGTGCGAGAGCGCGACCTCGAGCTCGTAAATGCTGTCGTGGCGCGCTTCGTCGATCCGTGGCGCCTGGCTGGTCGGGCCGATGAACAGGCCGGAGAAGAAATAAGACAGCGACGGATGGCGCTGCCAGTACAGGACCAGGCTCTTCAAGAGATCAGGGCGGCGCAGGAACGGCGAATCCTGCGGGCTGGAGCCGCCGACCACGACGTGATTGCCACCGCCGGTGCCGGTGTGGCGGCCGTCGACCAGGAAGCGGTTGGCACCCAGACGAATTTTGGCGGCATCCTCGTAGAGCCCGACGGTGATGTCGACCGCCTCGCGCCAGTTCTTTGCCGGCTGGACGTTGACCTCGATCACGCCGGGGTCGGGCGTCACCTTGATGACGTCGACGCGCGGATCGAACGGCGGCGGATAACCCTCGACATGGACCTGGAGCTGCATCTCCTCGGCAGTGGCCTCGAGGGCTGCGATCAGCTCGAGATAATCCTCGATCCGCTCCACCGGCGGCATGAAGGCGCAGAGCACGCCGTCGCGGACTTCGACCGACATCGCGGTGCGGACCGGCTCCGGCGCATCGGGACCTTTCGGCGCGAGCTGTGGTCCGGGCGCTTCCAGGCGCTGCATGCGGCCGAACACCGGCAGCTTGCTCCGCGGCTCCATCGGATCCTGTTCGACGATGTAGGGATAGCGATCGGGCGGCACATATTCGAGCGCGGCGAGCGGCAATCGCAGGCCGAGCGGGGAATCGCCGGGCATCAGGAACAGATGGTTGCGACGCAGATTCCAGCGCTCGCTGCGCCAGCGCGGCGCTTCCGCGTTCCAGCGCTGCACCGGCAGCACGAAGCCCTTCGGCGTATTCAGCCCCTCGTCGAACACCCGCGCCATGCGCGCGCGCGCTTCCGGATCGGACAGCTTGGAGTCGGATGGATCGACGTTGACGGGAAGCTCCCCCTCCTTCTGCAACCAGTAGGCGGGATCTTCATAGGCCGGCATGATGTAGCCGGGATCGAGGCCGAGCCGTGCCACCGTGCCCTGCATGAAGGCTTCGGCGTCCTTGACCCCGGCCCGCCGCGGATTCTCGATCTTGGCGATCAGATCAGCATTCTTCCAGATCGGCACGCCGTCCTTGCGCCAGTACAGACCGAACGCCCAGCGCGGAAGGGTTTCGCCGGGATACCATTTGCCCTGGCCGTAGTGCAGCAGGCCGCCGGGCGCAAAGCGCGTGCGCAGCCGGCGGATCAGATCGTCGGCAAGCGCGCGCTTGGTCGGACCGACCGCCTCGGTGTTCCACTCCGCCGCTTCCAGATCATCGACGGAGACGAAGGTCGGCTCACCGCCCATGGTGAGCCGCACATCCTGCGCGGCGAGATCGCCGTCGACCTGCTCGCCGAGATCGTTGAGCCGGGTCCAGGATTCGTCGGAGAACGGCTTTGTGATACGCGGCGCCTCGCGAATGCGCCGGACGCTCATGTCGAAGGCGAACTCGACCTCGGCAAAGCCGGCGCCGCCGGAGATCGGGGCTGCGGAGCGGTAGTGCGGCGTCGCGGCGACCGGGATGTGGCCCTCGCCCGCGAGCATGCCGGAGGTGGCGTCGAAGCCGATCCAGCCTGCGCCGGGCAGGTAGACCTCGGCCCAGGCGTGCAAATCGGTGAAGTCGTTCTCGACCTCCGGCGGGCCCTCGATCGGATCGATGTCGGGACGGATCTGGATCAGGTAGCCGGAGACGAAACGGGCAGCGAGCCCGAGATGACGGAAGGCCTGGATCAAGAGCCAGGCGGAGTCGCGGCATGAGCCGGCGCAGGACGACAGCGTCTCCTCCGGCGTCTGCACGCCCGGCTCCATTCGGATGACGTAACGAATTCGCTCGCGTAGCTCCCTGTTGAGATCGACCAGGAAGTTGACGGTGTTCGGAGCTTCGTGGGGGAGCGAATCGAGATATTTTGCGAACAGGCGGTCGGGCTTGATGGTTTCGAGATAAGGCGCAAGCTCCGTCTTGAGATCTTGCGGATACTCGAACGGAAAGCTGTCGGCATAAGGCTCGACGAAGAAGTCGAACGGATTGACCACGGTCATTTGCGCCGTGAAATCGACCTCGATCTTCAGCTCCGTGGTCTTCTCCGGGAAGACGTAGCGCGCCAGCCAATTGCCTTGCGGATCCTGCTGCCAGTTCACGAAATGGTTTGATGGCGTGACCTTGAGCGAATAGCTCAGAATCGGCGTGCGCGTGTGCGGCGCCGGCCGCAGCCGGATAGTCTGCGGGCCAAGATCGATCGGACGGTCGTATTTGTAGTGTGTGACGTGGTGTAATGCGACGTAGATCGACACGGGTTGCGGTACTCCAGCAGCTTTTTTGAGCAGAACACCGCTGGTGATCGCGATCAAGCACTAACAACGGGCAGCACGTGCCTACGAAGTATCCGCCGTAGCCCGGATTACGCTGTAGCGTAATCCGGGCTACCGGGTCCGTCACATGGTCGCGCCAAGCACCCAGGGGGCGAACTCGGCGCCGCCGAAATCAAAGCTCTCGCTCTTGGTCGGCTGGCCGGAGGCGGTCTTCAGGATGAGTTCGAAGATGCGCTGGCCGCATTGCTCGACGCTCTCCGCACCTTCGAGGATGGTGCCGCAATTGACGTCCATGTCGTCTTCCATGCGCTTGTACATGGGCGTGTTGGTGGCGAGCTTGATCGACGGTGCCGGCTTGCAGCCGAACACGCTGCCGCGTCCGGTGGTGAAGCAGACGAGGTTGGCGCCGCCGGCGACCTGCCCGGTCGCCGCCACCGGATCGTAGCCGGGCGTGTCCATGAACACAAAACCCTTCTTGGTCACCGGCTCGGCGTAGCGCAGCACGTCGACGAGATTGGTGGTGCCGGCCTTGGCCATCGCACCGAGCGACTTTTCAAGAATGGTGGTGAGGCCGCCGGCCTTGTTGCCGGGACTGGGATTGGCGTTCATCTCGGCGCCTTCGCGCTCGGTGTACGCGTCCCACCAGCGCATGAGATCGACCAGCTTCTCGCCGACCTCGCGGCTGACGGCGCGGCGCGTGAGCAGATGCTCTGCGCCATAAGTCTCCGGCGTCTCCGACAGGATCACGGTGCCGCCGTGACGCACGATCAGATCGCTCGCCGCACCAAGGGCTGGATTAGCCGACACGCCGGAATAGCCGTCCGAGCCGCCGCATTGCAGCGCCACGGTAAGTTCGCTCGCTGGCACGGACTCGCGCTTGACCTTGTTGGCGTCAGCGAGCGCCTCGCGCACGAAGGCAATGCCCGCCTCGACGGTCTTGCGGGTACCGCCGACCTCCTGGATGTCCATCGCGCGCAGACGTCCCGCGAGCTTCTGCTCCTCCATCAGGCCGCCGATCTGGTTCACCTCGCAGCCGAGGCCGAGCACGATGACGTGGGAGAAATTGACGTGCCGCGCATAGCCGCCGAGCGTGCGGCGGAGCAGCGCCAAAGGCTCGTTCTGGGTCATGCCGCAACCGGTCTTGTGAGTCAGCGCGACCACGCCGTCGACGTTGGGAAAATCAGCCAGCGGATTGTCGCCACTGAACGGATTCTTCTTGAAGACGTCGGCGACGAGGCTGGCGACATGCGCGCTGCAATTCACCGAGGTGAGGATACCGATATAGTTGCGCGTGGCAACGCGGCCATCCGGGCGCCGGATGCCTTCAAAGGTCGCCGGCAAATCGAAGTTCGGCGTCGGCTTGACGTCGGCGCAATAGGCATAGTCCTTGGCGAAGTCGCCCATGCCGCAGTTCTGGGTGTGCACATGCTGGCCCGGCGCGATCGGCACCGTGGCGAAGCCGATGATCTGGCCATAGCGCCTGACCGGCTCGCCAACTGCGATCGGCTTGATCGCGACCTTGTGGCCGGAGGGAATGCGGTCGACCGTCGTCACGCCGTCGGCCACCACCGTTCCGGGCGGCAGGCTGGCGCGCGCGATCAGCACGCCATCATCGGGATGCAGGCGGATGACGGGGCTGATGGTCATGAGGGTCTCCTTCGGTCTTCTTGCTTCACCTCTCTCCGCTCTTACGGGGAGAGGTCGGATCGCTCCCGGCGATGCGAAGCATTGTCCGGTACGATCCGGGTGAGGGGCAAGCCGCGCGCTCTGCTGTGAGTTAGGTATATGTGGAGAGAGGCCCCTCACCCCAACCCTCTCCCCGCAAGAGCGGGGAGAGGGAGGGGAGAGAGCTCACGCCTTCCCGGCCGAATCCTTCCGGGTCGCGTTGACCTGCATCTTGGCGTAGGTCGTCATCAGGCCGACCTCGTTGGACAGCGTCACCAGCTTGAAGCCCATGTTGATGGCGCGCGCGGCGCCTTCGGCACCGCTGCAATGGATGCCCGGATTGAGCCCGCGCTTGCTGCACTCCTTGATGATCTTGTCGTAGATCGCGAGGATCTCGGGCTCGGTGCGATCGAGCTTCGGCTCGAGGCCGTAGGAGAAGCCGAGGTCGGACGGGCCGATATAGACGCCATCGAGGCCCTCGACATCGAGGATCGCTTCCATGTTCTCGACCGCGGTCCTGGTCTCCATCATCGGCAGCAGCACGATATCGTCGTTCGCCGTCTTTTGGTAGGAGCCCGCGGTTCCGTACATGCCGGCGCGGATCGGGCCGTTGGAGCGCACGCCCTTCGGCGGATATTTGGAATAGGAGACGAGGTTCCTGGCTTCTTGGGGCGTATTGACCATCGGGCAGATCACGCCATAGGCGCCGCCGTCGAGCACCTTGCCGATGATGCCGGGCTCGTTCCAGGGCACGCGAACCATCGGCGTGATCGGATGCTTGTCCATTGCCTGGAAGCATTGCACCATCGACAGGTAGTCTTGCACGCCGTGCTGCATGTCGACCGTGACGCTGTCGAAGCCGCATTGCGCGATCATCTCGGCCGAGAAGCCGGAGGGAATCGCGAGCCACGCGTTGACCACGGCCTTGCCCGACTTCCAGATTTCCTTGACCTTGTTCGCCACGTTGCCTTCCTTCTTTGTTGTTGGACCTTCGTCACCATGACGAGCGCCACGACGGCGCGAGCCGCTGTTACCGCTAACTGGATCGCCGCGCTACGCTCGCAATGACGCAAGACCTATGCAGTCGCCCTCTGGATGCTGACTTCACTAGCGCCGACCTCGCGGGCGGTGTTCACTATCGCCGCCCAGGTGTCATCCGGCAAGGGTGGAGCCGATCTTGAGCGGATCGGCTTTGGGGGACTTTGAGCGAAAAAATGAGGCGATGTCCATCGCTCTCGCCGCGCGCACGCGCATATCTGGGTTCACTCCTCGGCTATTGCCTCGTCGGAGGCACCAAGTTCGGCGAGACTCCGTTCGAGCTCGGCCAGCATGTCCTGCAACTCGGCGAGCTTGCGTGCACCATAGCGTCGCGTGATCTCGGAATAGATCGCCTCCGATGACGGCGCCACGGAAGCCATCAGCTTCACGCCTTTCTCCGAGATCGAGACCATGCTGCGGCGCAGGTCCGCCTTCGCGGTCTTGCGCTCGATCAGATTGCGCGCCTCGAGATCGCGCAGGATGCGCGACAGGCTCGGTCCGAGCAGGAACGCCGTGCGCGCGAGTTCCGTGACCTCGGCCGCCTCGATCGCCGCAAGTGCCCGCAAAATGCGCCATTGCTGCTCGGTCAAGCCGTGCTCGCGCAGCGAAGGACGAAATCGCCGCATCACCGCCTCGCGCGCCCTCAGCAGCGACATCGGCAGCGAGCGCGAGAAGTCGCGCATCGGCACCTGCCGCACGGCATTCGCGCCCCCATTCGCTGGATCAGCCGGTCTCTTCGCCATGATACCCGCCTTCAGGCCGCGAAATGTTTGCAGTGCAGCAAGATCAAATTGTGTTTGACGCATTCGCTTAACATGTTAAGTATCTCCCCGGCACCACAATTTGTAAAATTACACTTTGTAAGATCCCATGGCGCTTTCCAACGACGATATCCAAGCTTGCGCGAAGCGTCTGCACCAGGCGGAGAGGACCTGCACGCAGATCCGCCAGCTCTCGCAGGATTTCCCCGGCATCACCATCGCCGATGCCTACGCGATTCAGAAGGCGTGGGTCGATGTCAAGATTGCCGAAGGGCGCCTCGTGAAGGGCCACAAGATCGGCCTGACGTCAAAGGCGATGCAGAGCGCGCTCAACATCGACGAGCCGGATTCTGGCGTGCTGCTCGACGACATGTTCTTTGCCGATGGCGGGCTGGTTCCAACCGAGCGCTTCATCGCGACGCGGGTTGAGGCCGAGCTCGCCTTCATCATGAGCAAGCGCCTCTCCGGTCCCGACTGCACGATGTTCGACGTGCTCAACGCCACCGACTTCGTGGTGCCGGCGCTGGAAATTCTGGATACGCGGATCGAGCGCATTGATCCCGCAACCAAGGCGACGCGAAAGATCTTCGACACCATCGCCGACAATGCGGCCAACGCCGGCATCGTGCTGGGCGGCCGGCCGATCCGCCCCTCGGAAGCGGATCTGCGCTGGATCGGCGCGCTCTGTTTCAAGAACGGTCAGCTCGAGGAAACCGGTCTTGCCGCCGGCGTGCTCAATCATCCCGCCACCGCCGTCGCCTGGCTCGCCAACAAGATCGCGCCGCTCGGTCTCGCGCTGGAGCCCGGGCAGGTCGTGCTCGCCGGCTCCTTCATCCGCCCGATCGAGACCCGCAAGGGCGACACAATTCAAGCCGACTATGGCGCCTACGGTTCGGTGAGCTGCTACTTCGCTTGACGAACAAAAAGATGCAGGGAGTGAAACCGCCATGCCGCATTTCACGATCGAATATTCGGCCAATCTCGCGGGCCGCCTCGACATTGGCGCGGCGTGTGAGCTCGTACGCAAGGCGGCGGTCGAGACCGGCATCTTCCCGCTCGGCGGCATCCGCGTTCGCGCTGTCAGGTGCGAGCATTATGCGATCGCCGATGCCCGGCAGGACTACGGCTTTCTCGACATGGTGCTTCGCATCGGCGAGGGCCGCGACGTTGTGACCCGCCAGAAGGCCGGCGAGCATGTGTTCCAGGCGCTCTCCCGACATCTCGATCCCGTCTTTGCCGCCAGCAAATTCGCTCTGTCGTTCGACATACAGATCAACGACAAGGACACCAGCTGGAAGCGCAACAACATCCACGACGCCCTGAAAGTGGAGGCCGCCCATGGATAAGCCCGCGCCGAAGGCCGATGTGTTCCAGGCCAACCGCGACCGTGTCGCGCCGCTGCTCAAGAAGCTCCGCGCCGACGGCATCGGCCATTTGATCGACGGCAAGACCGTCGCCTCGATCTCGGGCGAGACCTTCGAGACCAAGTCCCCGGTCGACGGCGCAACGCTCGCGAGCGTCGCCCGCGGCAACGCCGAGGACGTCGATCGCGCGGCCACCGCCGCTGCGCTTGCCTTCAAATCCTGGCGCGACATGGCGCCTGCGATGCGGAAGAAGCTGCTGCATCGGGTCGCCGACGCCATCGAGGACCATGCCGAAGACATCGCGGTGCTCGAATGCATCGACACCGGCCAGGCCTATCGCTTCATGGCCAAAGCTGCAGTCCGCGCTGCCGAAAACTTCCGCTTCTTCGCCGACAGATGCGGCGAAGCCCGCGACGGCCAGAACACGCCGAGCGATGAGCACTGGAATATCTCGACGCGCGTGCCGATCGGCCCCGTCGGTGTGATCACGCCGTGGAACACGCCGTTCATGCTCTCGACCTGGAAGATTGCGCCTGCGCTCGCGGCCGGCTGCACCGTCGTGCACAAGCCGGCCGAATGGTCGCCGGTGACGGCGGATATCCTGTCCAGGCTCGTCAAGCAGGCCGGGGTTCCCGACGGGGTGCTCAACACGGTTCACGGCCTTGGCGAAGAGGCCGGCAAGGCCCTGACCGAGCATCCCGCGATCAAGGCGATCGGCTTCGTCGGCGAAAGCGCAACGGGCTCGGCGATCATGAAGCAGGGCGCACCGACGTTGAAGCGCGTGCATTTCGAGCTCGGCGGCAAGAACCCGGTGATCGTGTTCGATGATGCCGATCTGGACCGCGCGCTCGATGCGGTCGTGTTCATGATCTACTCGCTCAACGGCGAGCGCTGCACGTCCTCCAGCCGACTGCTGATCCAGGCCAGCATAGCCGAAAAATTCATCGAGAAGCTGACCGCGCGCGTGAAGGCGCTGAAGGTCGGCCATCCCCTCGATCCCACGACCGAGATCGGGCCGCTGATCCACGAGCGACACCTGGCAAAGGTCTGTTCCTATTTCGACGTCGCGCGCCAGGATGGCGCTGTGATCGCCGTCGGCGGCAAAGTCTATGACGGGCCCGGCAACGGACATTATGTCGAGCCGACGCTGGTCACCGGCGCGCATGGCAAGATGCGCGTGGCGCAGGAAGAAGTGTTCGGTCCCTTCCTCACCGTTCTTCCTTTCCGCGACGAGGCGGATGCGATCGAGATCGCCAACGACATCCGCTATGGCCTCACCGGCTATGTCTGGACCAACGACATGGGCCGCGCGTTGCGTGTCGCCGACGCGTTAGAGGCAGGCATGATTTGGCTGAACTCGGAAAACGTCCGCCATCTGCCGACGCCGTTCGGCGGCATGAAGGCCTCAGGCATCGGCCGCGACGGAGGCGACTACTCGTTCGACTTCTACATGGAAACCAAGCACGTCTCGCTGGCGCGGGGCACGCACAAGATTCAAAAGTTGGGAGTATAATGCTTCGCCATTCCGGGGCGCGAGACAGGACCGCAAAGCGCGGCCCGGGGCGCGAGCCCGGAATCCACTCGTCCACAAACTCTGCTGCGCGATGGATTCCGGGTCTGCGCCTTTCGGCGCATCCCGGAATGACGAGGTCTAAGAGAGGGGAAACGCAATGCCCGTACCGCAACACGTCTTCGAGCCGCCGTTCAACATCATCCGCTCCAGCCACGCCGTGCTTGACGTGACCGATTTGAAGCTCAGCCGCGAGTTCTACGAGACCACCGTCGGCCTGCATGTCGAGGACGCCGACGACAATGTGGTGTACCTGCGTGGCGCCGAGGAGCATCAACATCACTCGCTGGTGCTGCGCAAGGCGGCGGCTCCCGCCTGCAACCGGCTCGGCTTCAAGGTCGGCAACGACAAGGATCTCGACAAGGCGGCTGCGTTCCTGTCCGAGAACAGCCTTGGCTACGCCTTCGTCGACCAGCCGTTCCAGGGCCGTACCCTGCAGTTCACCGATCCCTTCGGCTTCCAGATCGAACTCTACGCGTCAATGGACCGGCGGCCGCATCTGCTCCGCCGCTACGATCTCTACAGGGGTTGTCATCCGCAGCGGCTCGACCATTTCAATGTCTTTGCCGCCGAGGTGCAGGACACCGTCGATTTCTATGCCCGGCTCGGCTTCCGTCTCACCGAATATGCCGAGGAGGACGGGCCGAACGGGCGCATCGCCGCGGCCTGGATGCATCGCAAGGGCAACGTCCACGACTTCGCCATCACCAATGGCAAGGGGCCGCGGCTGCATCATTTCGCCTATTGGACGCCGACGGCGATGAACATCATCCACCTCTGCGACGTCATGGCGTCGCAGGGTTTCGTCAAGAACATCGAACGCGGTCCCGGACGCCACGGCATCTCGAATGCGTTCTTCCTCTATGTCAGGGATCCCGACGGCCACCGGCTCGAGCTCTACACCAGCGACTACTTTACCGGCGATCACGACCACGAGCCGCTGCGCTGGTCGCTGCGCGACCCGCGCCGTCAGACGCTGTGGGGCGCACCAGCCCCGCGCTCGTGGTTCGAGCAGGGCTCGCCGTTCGCAGGGCAGACTGTGCGCGAGCCGAAATTCGTGGCCGACGTGCTGGTGGCGGATTGATGCTTGTGACAATTAAGAACTCTCTCCCGTCGTCCCGGCGAAGGCCGGGACCCATAACCACAGGGAGAAATTTGACGAAGGTTGGTCGTTCGGGATTGTCATCGCGCACGACCGGTAGATCACGCGGTATGGGTCCCGGCCTTCGCCGGGACGACGAGAAATAGTGAGCTGCCCATGAGCCTCCCTGGCCTCGCCACCTATTCCGTCAAGGGCGCAACCCGCTATGGCGCCGTCGTAGACGGCGGCATCGTTGATCTCTCCGCGCGCCACGCCAAGGACTATCCGACGCTGCGCGAGGTCATCGCCGCCGGCAAGCTCGCGAGCCTCGCGCAAGAAGCCGCTGGCCGCGCACCGGATCATGCGCTCAGTGACATCACCTGGCTGCCGCCGGTGCCTGCGCCGGAAAAGATCATCTGCATCGGTGTCAACTATCCCGACCGCAATGCCGAGTACAAGGACGGCCAGCAGGCGCCGAAATATCCGAGCATGTTCATGCGGAGCCCACGGTCCTTCGTCGGCCATGACACGGCGCTGGTGCGCCCGCGCGCCTCGGCCCAGCTCGACTATGAGGGCGAGATCGTGCTGGTGATCGGCAAGGCCGGCCGGCACATCGCCGAAAGCGCGGCGCTCGATCACATCGCGGCGCTCACGCTCTGCAACGAAGGCTCGGTGCGCGACTGGCTGCGCCACGCCAAGTTCAATGTCACGCAAGGCAAGAATTTCGATTCCAGCGGCAGCCTCGGACCGTGGCTCGTACCCTACACGCAGGAATCGCAGATTGCCGACATCCGACTGACCACGCGCGTCAACGGCGAGTTGCGCCAGGACGACCGAACCAGCCGGCTGATGTTCCCGTTCCGCTACCTCATCAATTATATCTCGACCTTCGCGACGCTGGTGCCCGGCGACATCATCGTCACGGGCACGCCGACCGGCGCCGGCGCGCGGTTCGATCCGCCGCGCTATCTGAAACCGGGCGACGTCGTCGAGATCGAAGCCGAGGGCATCGGAGCTTTACGCAACGGCGTCGTCGACGAAGCCTGATCAACGAACGAATGGAATTATGCGATGACCACCCTCACCGGCGGCGAAGCGATCGTAAGCGGCCTTGTCGCCCATGGCGTCGACACCGTGTTCGGCCTGCCCGGCGCGCAGGTCTACGGCCTGTTCGACGCCTTCCATCAGGCCCAGCTCAAGGTGATCGGCGCCCGGCACGAGCAGGCCTGCGGCTACATGGCGTTCGGCTATGCGCGCTCCAGCGGCAGGCCCGGCGTGTTCAGCGTGGTGCCCGGCCCCGGCGTGCTCAATGCCAGCGCGGCGCTGCTGACTGCGTACGGCTGCAACGAGCCGGTCCTGTGCGTCACCGGACAGGTGCCAACTCAGTTCCTGGGCAAGGGCCGCGGCCATCTGCACGAGATGCCGGACCAACTCGCCACCTTGCGCACCTATGTGAAATGGGCGGACCGGATCGAATATCCCGGCAATGCGCCGACCATCGTCGCGCGCGCGTTCCAGGAGATGACGTCCGGACGGCGCGGCCCCGCCTCGGTCGAGATGCCCTGGGACATCTTCACCCAGCGCGCGGACACGGCGGCCGCAAAGGTGCTGGGGCCGCTGCCGGCACCCCTGCCCGACCCTGATATGATCAAGCAGGCAGCCGCGCTCATCAGGAACAGCAAGGCGCCGATGATCTTCGTCGGCAGCGGCGCGATCGAGGCGCGCGAGGAAGTCCTCGAGCTTGCCGAGATGATCGATGCGCCTGTGGTTGCCTTCCGCAGCGGCCGCGGCATCGTCTCCAACGCGCATGAGCTCGGATTGACCATGGCGGCCGCCTACAAGCTGTGGGCGAAGACCGATTTGATGATCGCAATCGGCACCCGCGCGGAACTGCCGGCATCGGGCTTCCGCTGGCCGTATCAGCCGAACGGGCTGAAATCCATTCGTATCGATATCGATCCGGCCGAGATGCGCCGGGTCGCCTCCGATGCCGCTGTTGTCGCCGACGCGAAGGCCGGCACGGCCGATCTCGTCACAGCCGTGAAGAAGGCCAGCTTTGCAAAGAGCAGCGGTCGCCGCGCGGAGATCCGCGAGGCTACCGCGAGCGCGCAAGCCGAGATCCAGCGCATCCAGCCGCAGATGGCTTATCTGAACATCCTGCGCGAGGTGTTGCCGGCGAATGCGATCGTGACCGATGAATTATCCCAGGTCGGCTTCGCCTCCTGGTACGGCTTTCCGATCTACCAGCCGCGCACCTTCATCACCTCGGGCTACCAGGGCACGCTCGGCTCGGGCTTTCCGACCGCGCTCGGCGCCAAGGTCGCCAATCCGGACAAGGCGGTGGTGGCGATCACCGGCGACGGCGGCTTCATGTTCGGCGTTCAGGAGCTCGCCACCGCCGTGCAGTTCAACATCGCCGTGGTGACGCTGGTGTTCAACAACAACGCCTACGGCAATGTCCGCCGCGACCAGCGCGAGCGCTTCGACGGCCGCGTGGTGGCGTCCGATCTGGTCAACCCGGATTTCGTCAAGCTTGCGGACTCCTTTGGTGTTGCCGCGGCGCGCGTGACTTCGCCGGATCAGTTCAAGGCGGCGATGGAGAAGGCGCTGGCCCATGGCGGGCCATATCTGATCTCGGTCGAGGTGCCGCGGGACTCCGAAGTGAGTCCGTGGACGTTCATTCACCCGCCGAGGCCTTGAGGCTCCGCGCACCATCCAGCCGCGCGGCAGCGATCACGAGCAGGCCGGCGCCTGCGACCGACCAGCAGGCGACCGGCGCCCACTGCAGCAGCGGCACGTAGTCCGGCATCTTCTGCAAGCCGCCGGCAACCGCCGCCATCCGCGCAAACGTGCCGAGCGCGAGGGCCGAGAATACCAGGCCCGTCACCTTGCCTTCCGCGCCCGTCGCGCCGATCGCGAGCGCGGCGGAGACCGCACTCATCAGCATGCAGCCCCAGGCGGCGCCCGCCAGGAATTGCGCCGCCGTCAGAACGCTGAGGCTGCCGGCGAGCTCGGCGGTTACGATCGCCAGCGCGCCGAACAACCCGGCCCCGCCCATCACGATCAGGCCACCGCGGTGCTTGACGACCAGGCTCGCCGGAAACATCGCGATGTTGAAGCCGATCCAGAATACCGGCATCAGCCATTGCAATTGGTCGGGCTTGGCGATGCGAAGGTAGAGCGGCGCGCTGTTCATGGCGAAATGGAGCTGGTAGCCGAGCGCGAGCGCCACCATCGCGACGATGAAAGCGATCGGGACGAGACAGAGCGGCTTGGCGGCTTCTGCCGGCGCCGGTGGCGAGGTGTTGCGCGCAACGTCGTACTCGATCCGCGACAGCGCGAGAGCCGTGAGCAGCAAAACGGAACTGGAGATCACAAAGGGCAATCGCGCGTCGTGCTCGCGCAGGACCACGCCGAGATAGGGCGAAATCGCGCCCGCGATCCCATAACCCAGCATCGCCAGGGCCGCGAGCAACGGCACCTGAGGCTTTGCGCGGTACCTGCCGAGCAGGGTCAGCGGCGGCGCGCGCAAGGCCGAGGAGGTGATCGACCAGACCACGATCAGTCCGATGAACGCGCCCCGCGCGGCAGCGCCGGCGCCGGCCACGAAGGGAAGCGCCACGAAAGCAGCGCAGGAGACTGCCGCCATCAGGCCTACGAACAGACCAAGCCTGCCGACGCGGGGCGCGATCCTGTCGGCAGCTACTCCCATCGCGGTATCGGCTACGGTGAAGATCGACTGATCGATCATCAGGATGAGAATGACGGTCGTCGGCGCGAGACCGACTTCGGCGGCGAGCCTCGGCAAATAGATGACATAAGTCGTCCAGCCCAGCGTGAACACCAGTTGCAGCACCGCCAGATACACCCCGGTGCGCTTGGCGCTGGCGCCGGCCGCCGCCGACAATTGTGCCTTGGTCATGTCGCCGCCTCCCCCGAGCGGCAAGCCTAGACGAGAGATGGCCCAGAGGAAATGCGTCAGCGGGTCCGACGGAACGTCAGATTAATCCGTTGCCGCCCGAGCAGCGCGTGCTCGCCCTCGGCGAGCGGGGCGACGCCGTGATAGGCGAGCCGGAACGAGCCGCCCCAGACCACGACGTCGCCATGGACCAGCCGAAAGCGGCGCGGCTTGTCGCTGCGCGCCATGCCGCCGAACAGGAAGGTCGCGGGCAGCCCGAGCGAGACCGAGACGATCGGTGCGGACATATCCAGCTCGTCCTTGTCCTGGTGCAGCGACAGCTGCGTGCCGGGTTCATAGCGATTGACGAGACACGCATCGGGCGCAAAGCCTGTGAAGCCGCCCTGCTCCGCCGCGCGGCGGGCGAGATCGCGGAACACGGGCGGCATCGCGGGCCATTCCGCGCCGGATCGCGGATCGATCGGATCGTAGCGATAGCCGGTGTGATCGGTGATCCAGCCGCGCTCACCGCAATTCGTCATCGCCACCGACATCTGATAGCCGCCGGGCGTGGTCATCCGCCGAAACGGCGACTGCGCAACGATCGCATGCACGGCCGCGATCAACTCCTGCTCGATTGGCTTGGCGAATCCGCGCAACAACGCGGCGCCGTCAGCGATCTCCTCGCGCGACGGCCGCGCCTCGGCAAGGCTGTCGAACAAATCCGCCGTCAATCGTCGGCCTCACTCAGCATGGTTTACTTGTCGCATGGTTTACTTGGCATCATGAAAAATCACACCCAGCGTGTGGCGTTGCCCCGAGCGAATCCGGCTTACGCCATGGCGCAGGTTAACGCGGTAGGTGCCGCGTGTCCCCTGCACCGGGCGGTGGTGCACGGCAAAAGCCACCGCATCGCCCTGCGCGAGCGGCACGACCTCGGCGCGGGATTGCATGCGCGGGCGCTGCTCGGTCAGCACGAACTCGCCGCCGGTAAAATCGCGTCCCGGCTCGGAGAGCAGGATCGCGACCTGGAGCGGGAACACGTGCTCGCCATAGAGGTCCTGGTGCAGGCAATTGTAATCGCCGGCCTCATATTGCAGCAGCAGCGGCGTCGGCCGCAGCTGGCCTGCCTCGTGGCAGCGCCTGAGGAACGCCGCATGCGCGGCAGGATAGCGGATGTCGATCCCCATCGACTCATTCCAGCGATTGGCGACGCCTTGCAGGTGGGCATAAAGCGCCGGCCGCAACTGCGCGATGAGATCGGGGAGCGGATAGGAAAAGTATTTGTATTCGCCGCGGCCAAAACCGTGGCGGCCCATGACGATGCGGCTGCGGAAGTGCGCGTCGTCCGGATAGAGCGCAGCGACGGCGCGGCATTCATCCGGCGTGAGCAGGCCTTTCAGGACTGCGCAGCCTTGGGTGTCGAGTTCGCCGGTGATCTCGGCCCAAGGAAGCCCGTCAACGCGGGTGGCGAGATCAGTTGATAGCGGATGAGATGGTTTGCGTGCTGTAGCAGTCATGGCTTCGACTTTCGCAAGCAGATTCGCCCTGCGCCACCCGATTTCCGACTATGTCCTCGTCATTGCGAGGAGCCCTTGCGACGAAGCAATCCAGACTGTCACCGCAGAAGGAGTCTGGATTGCTTCGCTTCGCTCGCAATGACGGTGGAGAGACGTCAGCCCCGCACCGGCAGCGTCACCACGTCATACCCATGCTTGATCGTCCGCTTCAGCACAGGATCCTCCAGCTCGAACTCGAACCTGTCGGCGGGGCGAATGCCGCCCTTGGCGGCGAAGGTGCCGCCGAACATCGCGCAGCCGTCGGGCAGCTTGTTACCGCCAAATCCACGCGCGATGAGGTCGTCGACCGGCAGCATCGCGTCCAGCGTGCCCTCCTGGTAGAGCACGCGCTCGCCCTTGATCCAGGCGTAGGAGCGCAGGATCATCTGGTCCCAGTGGCCGATCACGTCCTCGAGCTCCCACAGCGTGGAGGCGATCGGCTTGTCGCACATCTGCTTGGACACCGTGACGTTGTAGGCCTCGACCTTGCGGTCGGTGTGGTCGGAGCCGCAGCCAACGAAGATACGGCCCTGCCAGCCGATCAGCACGAACTCGACCTCGCCCGAGGAATCGCCGCCGCAGCATTCGATGCTGTCTTCCATGGTCAGCCGCCGCGCCGAGACGCGGTAGTAGATCGGCGTCGAGGCCGGCCGGGCGATGCCGACGGCCTCCAGCTCCGCGATATGCTTGTCGCGCGCGACGGGATCGCGGCCGGTCCAGCCGGCGATGACGGACTGGTCGATCGCCAGCGTCAGCGGCGTTGTGGTGTCTTGGGCGTCGACGGTGAAAGTCAGGTCAAACACGAATTACGGCCTCCATGCCGGCAGCAAGTTCGAAAATACGGCGATCCGATCCACCGCTACCCGCGAGCATCAGGCCAACGGGAACGTCGCCCTCGCGATGTGCTGGGAGAGAGATGGCGCAACCATCGATCATGTTGATCAGGGTGCAATTGCGCAAGGCGCGCAGGTTCTCTGTGGTGAACGCCTTGTCGTCGGAAAGATCGGCGATCTTCGGCGGCGTGTTGGCGGTGGTCGGCAGCATCAGCGCGTCATAGGGCGCGATACGTGCGTTGACGCGCGCGATCAGCGAGCGGCGCTCGTTGAGAAGATCGATGTAGTCGGCCGCGCTCTGCGCCTCGCCGCGCATGATGCGAACGGAAACTCTGGGGTCGTAGACGTCGCCCTTTGCGGTGAGGAGATAGCGGTGCCAGGCGTAGCTTTCGGATGCGGCAAAGCCGCCCTTGGCGTTCATCGGTCCGATGTCGTGGAATTCGGCCATCTCGATGCGCTCGATGATGGCCCCATGACCGGACAGCGATTTCAGCGCGCGCTCGAACGTCTCGGCCACTTCAGCGTCGAGATCGTCGAGCGCAATCGTGGTCGGCACCGCCAGCCGCATGCCCTGGACCGGGCGCGGCCTCAGCGGGACGATCGGCTCGTTCGCCAGCACCGCATCGAGTATGGCACAGCAACTGACCGATCGTGCCAGCGGCCCGATGCTGTCGAGCGAGAACGACAGCGGCACTGAGCCGTCGAGCGGCACGCGCCGCTGCGTCGGCTTGTAGCCGACGATGCCGTTGAAGGCCGCCGGAATCCGGCAGGAGCCGCCGGTGTCGGTGCCGAGCGCGCCATGCGCCATGCCGTCAAGCACGGAGACCGCCGCACCCGAGGACGAGCCGCCCGGCACATGTCCCGCGGCCCGGTTCCAGGCACCTTTCGGTGTGCCGTAATGCGGGTTGATGCCGATGCCTGAATAGGCGAACTCGGTCATGTTGGTGCGTCCGATCACGACGAATCCGGCCTTGCGCAGCCGTGCGACGGTCGCGGCATCCTGCTCGGCGGGCGGGGAATCGTCGAGCGCGCGGGAGCCGGCGCGCGTCACCTGCCCCTTGATGTCGAAGAGGTCCTTGATCGAGATCGGGATACCGGCATAGCGCGACGGCGCGGCCTTCACCTTGCGCAGGCCATCCATCGCATCCGCAGCGGCAAGCGCCGCATCCTTGTCGACACGGAGGAAGGTGCGCTGGCCCTCGCCGGCCGGATCGGCGATCCTGGCGAGGCACGCCTCGACCAATTTGCGGGAGGTCGTGCGGCCGCTCTCGAGGTCATCGGCGAGCTTCGCCAGTGTCGGAAAATCGGGCATGTCTGTCTCACGGAATATTTCGCGCGCAATCTATAGCGCCGCCTCAGTTCGATACAAGCATTGTGCGCATGATGGCATGCATGCGCGTTGCTGGACCGTTGACGCGCCATGGTCAATTGTCGCATCAAGATCGCAACGGGCAGGCCTCACAGCCTGAACCTTGGGAGGACTTGCCGACATGGCCGAACCGCAGCGCGCGCGACCGAAACCGACGCCGGAAACCCAGCACTTCTGGGACGGCACCAAGGCGGGCGAGCTGCGCCTGCAACGCTGCGATGCCTGCGCGCATGTCTACTTCCCGCCGCGCCCGTTCTGTCCGTCCTGTGCGTCGCGCAAGGTCTCTGCCTTCAAGGCGAGCGGCAAGGGTTTCCTCTACAGCTACGTGATCAACCATCGTCCCGCCGCGCCCGGATTCACGCCGCCTTACGCGATCGCCGTGGTCGAGCTTGCCGAGGGGCCGCGGATGATGAGCAACATCATCGACTGCCCGCAGACGCCGGAAGCGCTCGAACTCGACATGAAGCTCGAGGTCGACTTCGAGAAGCTCGACGACACGATCAGCCTCCCCGTGTTCCGTCCGGCGAAGGGATAGACCATGCGCAGCAACCAGGTTGCCGTCGTCGGCGCCGCCGAAACCACCGAGCTCGGTGTCATCCCCAATGCCTCGCAGCTCCAGCTTCACGCGGACGCGGCGCTCAATGCCATCGCCGATGCCGGGCTGAAGCTGTCCGACATCGACGGCTTCGCCACCGCGGTCGAGACGCCGCAGCAGGTCAGCCATTATCTTGGCATCAAGCCGACGTGGGTGGACGGTACCTCTGTCGGCGGCTGCTCGTTCATGCTGCACGTCCGCCATGCCGCCGCGGCGATCGAGGCCGGCCTCTGCAAGACCGTGCTGATCACCCATGCCGAGAGCGGCAAGTCGATGATCGGCAAGGCGCCGCGTTCGATCCCCGCCGACAGCCTGCAAGGCCAATTCGAGGCGCCATTCGGCGTCTACGGCCCGCCCAGCATGTTCCCGATTCCCGTGCTGCGCTTCATGAAGACCTACGGCATCACCCATGAGCAGCTCGCCTCGGTGGCGGTGGTGCAGCGGGAATGGGCGGCAAAGAATCCGCGGGCGATGATGAAGGACCCGATCACGGTCGCCGACGTTCTCAACTCGCGCATGATCGCCTATCCGTTCCGGCTGCTGCAATGCTGTCTGGTCACCGACGGCGGCGGCGCACTGATCCTGACCTCAGCCGACCGCGCCAGGGATTTTCCGAGGAAGCCCGTCTACATCAAGGGCACTGGCGAGAGTGTGGAGACACCGATGGTGAGCCAGATGGAGACGTTCAACTCCTCGCGCGCCTTCAAGACCGCGGGGCCGCTCGCGTTCAAGGAAGCCGGCATCACGCATGGGGATGTCGACCATCTCATGATCTACGATGCCTTTGCGCATCTTCCGCTGTTCGGGCTCGGCGACCTCGGCTTCATGCCGCATGAGGAAACCGGCAAGTTCATCGCCGACGGCAACACGCGGCCCGGCGGCAAGCTGCCGCTCAACACCAATGGCGGCGGCCTGTCCTATATGCACTCGGGCATGTACGGCATGTACGCGCTCCAGGAGAGCGTGCGCCAGATGCGCGGCACTGCGCCGGCGCAGGTGCCGAATGCGAAGATTTCGGTGTGCCACGGCGTCGGCGGCATGTTCGCGGCATCAGGCACGATCGTGTTTACGAACGAGAGATGAGGCTGTCATTCCGGGGCGGAGCGCAAGCTCGCGCCAAGAGGCGCGAATGACGGCGGAAATTGCAACGCATAGCGGAGAACCCACATGACGAAATCACTGCAAGACAAGGTCATCATCGTCACCGGCGCAGGCCGCGGCATCGGGCGGGAGATCGCGCTGCTTTGCGCGGCGGAAGGCGCCAAGGTCGTCGTCAACGATCCCGGCGTCGCCGCCGACGGCGCCGGCACGAGCGCCACGCCCGCCGAGGAGGTCGTCGAGGAGATCAAGAAGCGCGGCGGCACGGCCGTTGCCAATTTCGAGTCGGTTGCGGAGGCGATCCCCGCGAGCAAGATCGTCAAGACCGCGACCGATCATTTCGGCCGGCTCGACGGCGTCGTCAACAATGCCGGCATTTTGCGCGACATGATCTTCCACAAGATGAGCGTGGAAGCCTTCGAGGCCGTCATCAAAGTGCATTTGATGGGCTCGTTCTACGTCTCGCACGCCGCGGCGCGGATTTTTCGCGAGCAGGAGTCCGGCTCGTTCGTGCACTTCACCTCGACCTCCGGCCTGATCGGCAATTTCGGCCAGGCCAATTACGCTGCCGCCAAGCTCGGTATCGTCGGCCTGTCGAAATCGATCGCGCTCGACATGGGCCGCTTCAACGTCCGCTCCAACTGCGTCTCGCCGTTCGCCTGGACCCGCATGATCGGCACCATCCCGACCGAGACCGAAGCCGAGAAGGCGCGCGTCGAGAAGATCAAGCAGATGGGGCCGGAGAAGATCGCGCCGATCTGCGCCTATCTGCTTTCCGATGCCGCCAAGGACGTCACCGGGCAGATCTTCGGCGCGCGCATGAACGAGCTCTTCCTGTTCAGCCAGAACAGGCCGCTGCGCTCGGTGCATCGGAGCGAAGGCTGGACGCCGCAGTCGATCGCGGAACATGGCATGCCGGCGCTGAAGGGCTCGTTCTACAAGCTCGACCGCTCAGCCGACATCTTCCCCTGGGATCCCGTGTAAGGATCCCGTCTAGCTGCATTTCCGGCATTCCTGCCCTGCGATCTTTGGTTGCCTCGGCCGGAGAACGCCCCGGTTTACGCCTGAATGCCGAAGGATGGTTGTCCTCCCAACAAACTTTTTGGGAGGAAACCATGACAAGAATACTGACCAAACCTAGCGACACGACTGCAACGGAGCGTGATGGCCTTGGCCGTCGCGCCCTCTTGAAGGGCGCGGCGGCTGCAGTCGCCGCGACTGGCGTTACCATCAACGCAGCCCTGGCGGCCTCCGTCACGCCGTTCGGCCAGACCGGCGCTCCGACGAGGTCGACGGCGCCATTGCCCTTGGGGCCGCTACCCGGCAGCCGCTACCCGGACTCCCATCTGGAATCCGCCAAGAAGGGGCCGCCGACGTTCGGGCCCGCGGACTTCCCGGCCTTCGCCGGCACCATGGCAGTCGAGCGTGTTGCTACCGGCTTCCGATGGGCCGAGGGTCCGGTGTATTTCGCGGCCGGGCGATACCTGCTGTTCAGCGACATTCCCAACAACCGCATCATGCGTTTCTCGGAGGACGACGGTCACGTCAGCGTCTACCGTCAGCCCTCGATGAACTCGAACGGCAACACCATCGATCGCGAAGGACGCCTGATCACATGCGAGCATAGCGGTCGGCGCGTGACGCGGACCGAACTCGACGGCTCGATCACCATCATTGCCGACAAATTCAATGGCAAGCGACTCAACTCGCCGAACGATGCGGTCGTTACTGCCGATGGCGCGATCTGGTTCACCGACCCCGCCTACGGCATCGGCGGCTTCTATGAAGGGATCAAGGCCGAGCCCGAGCAGGCGAAGAAGAACGTCTACCGGGTCGAGCCGAAGTCCGGAGATGTCAAGGTCGTCATCGACGATTTTGTAGAGCCCAATGGGATCACCATCTCGCCCGACGAGAAGAAGCTCTACATCTGCGAGACCGGGTTCACCGACGGACCGGACAACCCATCGCATATCCGCGTGTTTGACCTCGACGTGGCAGCGGGGAAGGTGTCGAACAGCAAGGTCTTCGCCGAAATGCCAAAGCCAAGCATCACCGACGGCGTCCGCTGTGACACCGAAGGACGGGTCTGGTGTTCGGTGGGCTGGGGCGATCCGAACGAAGACGGCGTGCGCTGTTACACGCCGTCGGGCGACTTGCTAGGCAAAATTCATATCCCGGAAACAGTTGCGAACCTGTGCTTCGGCGGTCAGCAGCGAAATAGGCTCTATATTTGTGGCTCCACATCGCTCTACGCCGTCTACACGAGCGTGCAGGGCGCAATGAAGCCGTGAGCAAATAGAGTGGAGAGTAGCGAACAGTCGGACACGCCCTTCTGTTCACTACTCGCTCGCTCAACCCGTATTCCGCAAGCCCGCCGAAATACCATTGATCGTCAGCTGAATACCGCGCAGCACCTGCTCGTCCGGGTTCTGCGCGCGGTGGTCCCTGAGCAGCTCGACTTGCACATGGTTGAGCGGATCGAGATAGGGGAAGCGGTGTCGCACCGAGCGTTCCAGCAGCGGATTGCCCTGCAGCAGGCGGTCCTGGTCCATGATATCCAGCAGCGTCTCAATGCAGGAATGCCATTCGCGGCGGATGCGGCCGAAGATTTTTTCGCGCAGGGCTTCGTCAGGCACGAGTTCGGCATAGCGCGAGGCGATCGCGATCGAGCTTTTCGCCAGCACCATGTCCATGTTCGACAACAGCATGCGGAAGAACGGCCATTCCTTGTAAAGCTCTTTGAGGAACGGCATGCCCTGGTCGGGATGCTCGGCGATCCATTGCTCGACCGCGCTGCCAAAGCCGTACCAGCCCGGCAGCATCAGGCGGCATTGCGCCCAGGAGAACACCCACGGTATCGCACGCAAATCCTCGATCGCACGGGTCTTCTTGCGCGAGGCCGGGCGGCTGCCGATGTTGAGCGTCGCGATCTCGTTGATGACGGTGGATTCCCAGAAGTAATCGACGAAACCGTCGGTCTCGTAGACGAGACCGCGATAAGCCCTAAAGGCGAGGTTCGACAATTCGTCCATCGCGGTCAGGTATTCGCGCCGCGGCGCGCTCTGGCGCGGATGCAACAAGCTTGCCTCTAGCGTCGCCGCCGCAAGGATCTCCAGATTGTTGCGGCCTACTTCCGCATTGGAATATTTCGACGAGATGATCTCGCCCTGCTCGGTGATACGGATCTGGCCGTTCACAGCGCCGCCGGGCTGCGCGATGATGGCGTCGTAGCTCGGACCGCCGCCGCGGCCGACCGAGCCGCCGCGGCCATGAAACAGGCGCAGGCGCACGCCATGCCGCTCGAACACGTCGACGAGCCCGATCTCGGCCTTGTAGAGCTCCCAGCCCGAGGTGACGAAGCCGCCATCCTTGTTGCTGTCGGAATAGCCGAGCATGACCTCCTGCACGCTGCCGCAGCTGTCGACGAGGCGGCGGTAATCGTGCAGCGAGAGCATGCGGTCCATGATGGCGCTTGATGCCTGCAAGTCCTCGATGGTCTCGAACAGCGGCACGATGTTGATGGCGCTGCGGCCGGACGGATGGACGAGGCCGACCTCCTTGAGCAGCACGGCGACCTCGAGCATATCAGACATGCTCTTGCACATCGAGATGATGCATTGCTGGATGGCGTCCGAGCCGAACTTCGCATGCGCCTCCGCGGCAGCATGGAACACGTTGAGCTCGCCCATGGTCTCGTCGCTGTACTTGACGAACGGCGAGACCAGCGAGCGCGTGCTGCGCAGTTCATTGCTGAGCAGCGCGATGCGGGCGTCTTCACCGAGCGCGAGGTAGGACGTGCCGGGATTGGCAGCGTCCATCAGCTCGGCGATGGTGCGCTCATGCACGGCCGAGTTCTGGCGGATGTCGAGCCGGGCCAGATGGAAGCCGAAGCAATCCACCGCGCGGCGCAGCAGCCGCAGCCGGCCGCGGGCGATGACGCGGGCATTGTTTGAGATCAGCGAGCGGTGCAGCACGTCGAGATCGGCCTGAAGCTCCTTGACGCTCTCGTAAGGCGCGCCCTTGCCGACCGGGCGGCGGGTGATTTCGACCTGGAGTTTTTCGGCCGTCGCCGCAAGGCGCGCATAGATGCCCGACACCGCGAGGCGGTACGGTTCGCCGCTCCGGTGCGGCGAGGTGTCGGGCGAACGCTCCGCCAGCGTGCGCAGCTGCCCGGACACGTCGGCAAGATGCGCCGCGATCGACAGTTCGGCGCCGAGCACGTGCAGCTCGTTCAGATAGAACTGCATCACTCGGCTGGACTGGAGCCGCAGCGTGCCGCGCATGACGTCGGCGGTGACGAAGGGATTGCCGTCGCGGTCGCCGCCGATCCAGCTTCCCATCCGCAGGAACGAGGCGAGCTCGCCTGCCGTCTGCTCGCCGCCCTCCTCCAGCCGGTCCTCCAGCGTATTGATCAGCCGCGGCACCTCGCGGAGGAAAGTGTAATCGTAGAACGACAGGCCGTTGGCAACCTCATCGAGGACGGTGAGCTTGGTCCGGCGCAGCAGATTGGTCTGCCACAGCGTCAGCACCTCGCGGCGAAGTTGCTCGTCGCTGGCCGCAGCTTCGTCTTCAGTCAGCGCGACTCGCTCACGGCGGTCGAGCAGGGCTGCGATCTCCATCTCGCGGTCCATGGTGCTCTTGCGGCGGACTTCGGTCGGGTGTGCCGTCAGCACCGGGCTGACGAGGGCCTCCCTGAAGAAGCGGCGCAGCGCGTCGGCACTGAAGCCCGCCGCCTTGGCATGGGCCAGCGTTTCCGACAGCACGCCGGAGCTGCCGGTTTTGGCGGCGCTGCGCGCGCGCATCTGGCGGATGTTGTTCTGGTCCTCGGCGATGTTGGCAAGATGAGAGAAATAGCTGAAAGCGCGGACGATCCGCAGCGTCTCGGAGATCGACATGCCGTCGAGGATCTGCTCGAGCTCGTGGCGGGCGAGCCGGTCCTCGTCGCGGTGGAACCGGATCGAGGTCTGGCGGATGCGCTCGACCAGGTCGAACAGCTCGGCGCCCTCCTGGTCGCGCACTGTGTCGCCCAGGATGCGGCCGAGCAGGCGGATGTCGTCGCGCAGCCGCGCATCCGCCTCCAGCGCCTGGACGTCCTCAGGGCGGTTGGGGCGATGGTCGGCGTCGGATATTACGGTCTGGAGGGACATGGCGAGCTCCGCTGCCTGGCCCGGCCGAGTGTGCAAGTTTTTTGTCGCAGCGCAAGATGAACTTGGGGGCGGCGCACACTTGGGCCGAATTTCAGCTCGCACTTCTCGCCAGAGCTACGCCGGCACGATCACCTTTCCGATCGGCCAGAGCGCGATGCCGGCGAGCTTCAGATGCGCCCAGGCGAAGGGAATGCCGATGATGGTGATTGCGAGGACTACTGCGGTCACGACGTGGCCGAGCGCCAGCCACCAGCCGGCGAGCACGAACCAGATGATATTGCCGAGGACACCGAGCACGCCGGTGCCGATATCGCCCGCACCGGTGACCTCATCGCGCCGCACCGCCCTCGAGCCGAATGGCAGCAGCGTATAGACGGCGATGTTGAACGCTGCCCGCGCCCAGGGCAGGCCGACGATGGTGATGGCCATGATGACGGACGCGACCAGCCAGCCGAACGCCATCCAGGCGCCGCCGATGAGAATCCAGAGCAGGTTGAGCAGGATGGAAACCGGGGCCATGGGATGATCCGAAGGTCAATGATGCCGGTTGTATAACACGACCTGCGAGAAATCTCCCTCGAACGCGAGAAGCTAGCCCGGATGAGCGTAGCGACATCCGGGACCTTAGGACCCATTGTCCCGGGTGTCGCTGCGCTCACCCGGGCTTGTATGGGGATGTGGTTGTCAAGGGGAATGATTGATCAGGGCATGCTTTGCTCATGGTTGTTGGTGTGGAGTGCGATGCACTCGCGATGGCGTTTTCGTTCCGATGGTTGACCGCTGCGCCAGACGCAGCCGCGGTCAAGGCTGGCCGCAGGCCACCGCCGGAGGCGGCGCGTAGCGGCC